>DAIDJI010000001.1 GCA_027451455.1 Planctomycetales bacterium
GGCGCTGATCGCGAGCGGGTTTGTCGTGCTCGCGCAGTTCTCGCTCTTCCTGCTGATCGGTGTGAGCCTCTGGGTCTTCTTTCGGCGGTTCCCTCCGGCGGAGCCCTTCCGACGGTCCGACGAGGCGTTCAGCTACTTCATTGTGCACAACCTGCGGGAGGGCCTGCTCGGATTGGTGATCGCCTCGGTCTTCTCGGCGTCGATGGGGACGCTGGCCGGGTCGCTGAATTCGTCGTCGGCGTCGATCGTCAATGACCTTTACCGCCCGGCGACCGGGCGCGACGACGAGCGTCACCTGGTCCGGGTCTCCCGGATGATGACCGTCGTCTGGGGCGTGGTGCTGGGGCTGGTCGCCTTCTTCGCCCAGTTCCTGAAGGACAACGTCGTGAACAACGCCCTGGCGATCGCGGGGCTGGTCTCGGGGATCTTGCTCGGGCTTTTCCTGCTGGGGATTCTCACCCGGCGGGTCGGCCAGGCCGCGGCGATGGTCGGGGTGATCGCGGGGGTCATCGCGGTGCTGGGGGCCAAGTTCGGCAGTGACCTGGCCTTCCCCTGGTTCGCGCTGGTTGGCTCGTCGACGGTCTTTGCCATCGGCCTGGCGGCGAGCTACGTTGTCCCATCGCGGTCGACCGAGTGAACGCTGGTTGGGTTGAGTCGGGAGGGATCAGGCCTGCGCCAGGGCTTCGATCGCCGAGGTCGGATCCTCGTCAATCGCGACGACCATCGGCAGGTTGACCGCGACCGCGCCGGCGCGGACGTCCGGGTGCATCCGGCAAAACCGAATCGCGCGGCCGAGCTCTCGGGCGCACTTGACCAGCTTGAAAAGCGCCGAGTATCCCATGCTGCTGAGGTATCGGACCCGCTCCAGGTCCAGCAAGATCGGCCCGATGGCCTCCTGTTCGACGGCACGGGTCAGCTCGGCGATGAACGCTTTTGCCAGGTCAGGGCCCTGGATCTCCCGGCTTGTGACCTCCAGCCGGATGACGTCACCGACTCGTCCCAGACGCAGATGTTTGAAGTCTTCAGCGACCATCGGCCCATCTCCTCCGCGAGATCCGATTCGTGACGGCTCATCAACCCAGATACAGGCCGCGAGACCGACTGTGACGTCGCGGCCTGTCCTGCTTGGGGACGGCCCGGTCCGGCTCACTTTCGCGCCTCGGTCTGCACCATGATATTACGATATCGCGACGAGGTATCCCACGTCTCGCCGATCTCCTGGTCGTTCGCAAGGGAGAACGCCGGGAATCGCGGGCTGGGTTGTCGGTCCCAGGGTGAGTCGGCGAAAATAGATCATCGGCCCGACCCGGCCGGGAGAAAGTGGGGGAAGACCAATGCCAGCCGAGACGCCGACCGAAGCCCTGACCGCCCGTCCCACCGACGACCAGCGAACCGATCGCGCCGAGTGGATCGCCGCGGTCGAGAAGATCGCCGACGACGCCGAGGCGTGGGCGACCGAGCAGAAGTGGTTTGTCCATCGAGGGCCGAAGGAGATCACCGAGCCGGGCCTCGGGACCTACGAGGTCCCCACCGTTTTGATCCAGGCGCCGGCCGGCCGGTTCGTCATCGACCCGATCGCCCGATACGTCATGGGCGCCGAGGGACGTCTCGATTTTTGTGTTTTCCCATCTTATTATTACTTTATGATTATTCGGACTGAGGCGGGCTGGCAGTTCGAGACCAATCCGAGGACGACTGCCCGCCCCTGGACGAAGCAGACCTTCCTCGAGGTCATCTCCGAACTGGCCAGGATGGCATGACCCCCAAGCAACGACGGCTGGAGCGGATGCGATCCATCGAGCGTGAGTGGCAGGTCGCCGCGATTTCGGCCGAACTCGTCGGGGAATACCTCCGCGCAAATCCGTCCGTGCTCGATCGGGAACGACTCCGATTCGCGGATCATCGCAATTTCCGCGAGAACCTGGAGCCAACCTATCTGATCCGCCTCTTCGCGGAATTCGAGGCCGGATTGCGAGAGGCGTGGGCCCTGGTCTTCCATCAGGCGACCGCTCCCAGGATGCAGGATCTGATTGATTCCACAATGGCTCGATGCCGAATTCCCCGGGCGTGGTGCGAGGAAGTCCATGCCATCCGAACGTATCGCAACGCCCTGGTCCACGAAGGTGGCGATGAGGCCAGGCCGATCGGCCTCCGGGTGGCCTGCGCCGATCTCTGCCGCTTCTTCAGCGGCCTGCCCCACCACTGGTGAACACCCAACTGCCCAGGAGAATCGTCCGTGCCGCTGGAAGATCACCTGCTGACCGAGTCGCGCAACCCGCTCTCCGAGGCCATCGACACCCTCAGCCCCTCGGAGATCGTCCGGCTGATGAACTCGGAGGACGCCCGGGTGGTGGAGGCGGTCGGGGCCGAGGCCGATTCGATCGCGAGGGCGATCGAGTGGGCCGCCGACCGGCTCGGCCGCGGCGGTCGGTTGATTTACGCCGGCGCTGGGACCTCGGGACGGCTAGGCGTGCTCGACGCCGCCGAGTGTCCGCCGACGTTCAGTACTCCGCCGGAGATGGTCGTCGGCCTGATCGCCGGCGGGCCCTCGGCCTTCACCCGTGCCATTGAGGGCGCCGAGGACGACCCCGACCGAGGCGCCGCCGACATCGACGAGCGGAACGTCGGCCCGGACGACCTGATCGTCGGGATCGCGACATCGGGCCGGACGCCGTACGTCATCGGCGCCGTCCGCGCGGCCCGGCGACGAGGGGCGGCGACCGTCGGGATCGCCTGCAACCGTCCGAGCCTCCTGGGCGCCGAGGTGGATATCGAGATCGCGCTGCTGGTCGGCCCCGAGATCATTGCCGGCTCGACGCGATTGAAGGCCGGCACGGCGACTAAGATGGTTTTAAATATGATCTCGACCGGGGCGATGGTCCGGATCGGCAAGACGCTGGGCAACCGGATGGTTGACATGAAGTCGTCGAACGAGAAGCTCCGGATCCGGGCCCGCCGGATGCTCCGCGAGCTGGCCGGGATCGACGATGACAAGGCGAGGGAGATCCTCGAGCGTTGCGGCGGCCAGCTCAAGCCGGCGCTGGTGGTGGCGCTGGCGGGGGTTGATCCCGACGAGGCGCAGGTCCTGCTCGACGCCCACAGCGGCCAGGTCCGCGCGGCGGTCGCGGCGGCCGGTCAGGGCTTCCGGCCGATCACTCCCGTCGCGCAACCGAAGAAATAAGAGACCGGCTCGACCACGAGGCCGGCCTCAGCGAAGGAGCGGTAGGCGTCGGAGCAATCGCCGAACGCCTCGGTGTAGACGCCCAGCAGCCGGTAATTCTCCGGGTTCCCCAGGAATAGTGCTCCGAGTACCGGAATCGCCCGACGCAGGTAAAACATGTAGGGGCCCCGGAGCCGGTGGGAGGGGGGGACGGAGATTTCCACGAAGGACAGTCGCCCGCCCGGCGCGAGGACGTCGTGGACCCGCCGGGCGAGCGTCCGGATCTGATCGGACGAGAGCGTCTTGAGCCCGAACGAGGACAGGACCACATCGGCCGATTCGGGCGGGAAGTCGACCGACAGGACATCCGCCTCGATCACACGGACGGGGCAGGGGACCCGGCCGCCGGTATGCTTCCGGGCCCGCTGGCACATCCGGGCCGAGATGTCGACCGCCGTGACGGACCCCTCGGCACCGATCAACCGACTCGCGTCGGGGATGATCTCTCCCATCCCGGTCATCAGGTCAAGGACCCGGTCTCCTGGTCGGATCGGGATCGCTCGGACGCACTGCCGGCGCCATCGCCGGGCGAATCCGAACGACGAGATGAGATTCACAACCCCGTAAGTCGTCGCCATCTCCTCGAAGAGTTGCCTGACGAAGGCAGGGTCGTAATAGGGAACAGGGTTCGACGTCGGCACGGAACGGCCCCGATCGATCGGGTTATCTCGGCTGGTCTGGAAGGATCGCCCCCGGTATCGGCGGTCGATGGCTGACGGCCCGCCCGAGCGACTTCAACGCGTACCAGGGATCTCGGCCCCTCCCGAGGCTTGACGGACGCCGGATTGTAGGAAAGATGGTTCCGAATCGATAGAGGACAGGTGGCGGGGGAGTCTCGGGCGATGGCGGATCGGCGGATGGTCCTGGGCGTGGACGGCGGCGGGACCTCGACGGTGGCCTGGCTGGCCGATCCCGGCGGCGAGGTGCTCGGCCGGGGGGCGTCGGGCCCGTCGAACGCCAAGGCGGTCGGGATGGAGTCGGCGCGTCGGGCGCTCGATGCGGCCGTCGCTGCCGCGTTCGAGGACGCAGGGCTCGGCCCGACCACCGTGGAAGCGGCCTGTCTTGGTCTGGCAGGATTCGACCGCCCCGAGGACCGGGCCATCCTCACCGGATGGGCCGGGGAGGTCGGGCTGGCGCGTCGGCTGGTGCTGGTCAACGACGGCGACCTCGTGGTCGCCGCCGGGACGCCCGAGGGGTGGGGCGTTGGCGTGATCGCCGGGACGGGATCGATCGCCGTCGGCCGGTCGGCCGACGGACGAACGGCCCGCGCCGGCGGCTGGGGCCACCTGATCGGCGACGAGGGGAGCGGCTACCGGCTCGTCCTCGACGCCCTCCGGCTGGTCGCCCGTCGCGACGACGGCCGAGACCCCCGGCCCGACCCCGACCCGCTCACCGATCGCCTTTGCCGGGCCCTTGGTGTCGATCGGGCCTCCCGGATTGTCACGGCGGTCTACGCCCCCGATTCGACCCGCGCCCGGATCGCCGCGATGGCCCCGGAGGTCCTCGCCGCCTGCGACGAATCCCCCGACGACGCCAGGCGCCTGCTCCGACCCGCTGGCGTTGCCCTGGCCGAGATCGTCGCAGCCGTCGCCCGCTCGCTCGGCTGGCACTCCGGCCCCCTCCCCATGGCCGCCGCTGGCAGCTTTCTCCTCGCGGCCCCCGCTGTGCGCCTCTCGATGCTCGACGACCTGCTCGCCCGCGGCTATCGCCCTGACCTCAATCCCGTTCCCGAGCCCGCCCGAGGCGCCGTCTTGCTGGCCGCCCGCGCCACGGATGAAAACCCCTGATGAACCACCCGACACGTCTCGACTCCGAGATGCCATCACGCAATAAGCGCGCGATACGATCGATCCTCGCCGAGGTTTGTCCGGAACCCTTGGTCATCAATGGCGTGGAAATTGCTAACATTGGGTGAAACGCATGAAGCGGGGACGAGGCCTGCACGCAAGGTCAGGCCGGGGCCGATGTGAGGGCCCACCCCGAATATTCGAGAACGACGGGCGGGTCGTCCGTCGTCGGGCCCAGCGAGGGGGCCGGTGATCTCATGTTTGCGGAGACGCTCCAGAGGGTCGTCGAGCTCATGCCGGGACCGGCCCTTGCGATTGGACCGGGGGGCGAGGTGCTTGTCGGCAACGATCAGGCCGCGAGCTGGCTTGGTGCGGGTGGCCGGGCGATCGCGGGCCGGGCACTGGCCGGAATGGTCGCCGATCCCCCCGATCAGGTGGCCGGCTTCCTGGAGAAATGCACGCGAGCGGGCCGGAAGGTCGCCGGCGAATTGACGCCGATCCGGGCTGGTCACGGGGCAGGGGGGGCCTGCCGGATCGAGGGAATCGCGATGCCCATCGCGGAGCAGGCCGGCGGGACGCCGGCAGTGGTCATTCGTGTTGTGGAGGATGGGCCCGAAGCCGTGCTGCGCGAAGAGATCCGCTGCAAGGACGAGTTTCTCGACCGCCTGGCGCACGACCTCCGCAACCCGGTCGCGGCGCTCAGTGCGGCAATGCACCTTTCGCGGCAGGCGACGTCGGCCGAGGATCTTGTCTGGGCCGGGGAGTCGATGGAGCGCCAGGTCCAGCAACTGGTCCGCCAGCTCGATGCCCTGCTCGACCTGGCGCGGATTACCCGGGGCCGGATCGCACTGCATCGCCGACGGGTCGACGGGGCGGCCGTCGCTCGGGCGGCGGCTTCTGCCGCGCGTCCGATCCTTGAGGCCCGCGAGGTGCAGCTCACGCTCGCGACGACGCCCGGTGACCTCACCATCGAGGCCGACCCGGCTCGTCTCGAGCAGATGCTCGTCGTCCTGCTCGACCACGTCTCCGGGACCATCGAGCCCGGGGGCGGCGTTCGGCTGGCGGTCGGCCGCGATCGCGAGACGGTCGCCTTCCGCGTCTCGAATCGCCCCGAGAATCTGGCCTCGCCGACGTTGGTGGCCGCCTGGGATCAATCTGTCGGCCCGGCGCTGGTCCGGAAGATCGCCGAGATGCACGGCGGTACCACCGGGGCCCAGGCCGACGAGAACAGCGGGGGCCGGCGCGAGGTCATTGTCCGCCTCCCCGCGGCCGGCCCATCGGCCTCGGCGATTCCGACTCCGACCTCCGCCGCTGGCGGCTCGCGGATTCTCGTCGTCGACGACAACAATGACGCCGCCCGGGGAACCGCGCGGCTTCTCCAGATCGCTGGCCACGATGTCCGGATCGCCCACGACGGCCGCCAGGCACTCGATTTGGCCGAAGAGTTCCGGCCTCGCTTCTTCCTTCTCGATATCGGCCTGCCCGGGATGGATGGCTACGAGGTCGCTCGCCGCCTCCGCGCTAACCCTACCCACCGCGACGCCGTGATCATTGCCATCTCCGGCTACAGCGTCGACGAGTATCGCGAGCCCCGCTCCGCCGGCTTCGACCACCACCTGGTCAAACCGATCGATTACAGTGCCCTCCGCGCCATCCTCGCCCAGCACGCCAGCGACTGACCGCTCCCGATTGCGCACCTTGTACAATTGTCGTCGGGGCCGGCATAATCGAGGCCAGTGGATCTTCATCCCTGGGGGGTTCGCGCCGATGACGGGGCCACGGCGGAAGCGATTGTTCGGGCCGCTGTTCTACTCGACGCTGGTCTGCGCCGCGCTGGTGCTGATCTACGTCGGGGCAATCCAGGTGGCGGGGTGGCTGGATCAGCGATGGCGGGCGATGGCCGAGCGTGACGAAATCGAGGCGCTGACAAAGGGGTTGCGGTCGTCCGACGTGAACCTGAGCGAGAGGTCGGCCCGGGCTTTGCTGTCGAAGGGTCCAGAGGTCTACCGGCCGATCCTGATCGAGGCGACGCATGACCCGAACGACGTGGTCCGGGCGACGGCCTGCCAGATCCTGGGTGAGGGGCATGTCGATTCGACCGAGGCGCTCGGCGTACTGATCGAGGCGGCGAGTGATCGATACGAGCCGGTCCGCCTGTACGCGGCCGAGGGGATGGTGCGGCTCGTCAGGATGTCGACCGTTCCCGGACGTCGCGACGAAGCTCGTCGGGCGCTCCGACGGCTCCTGAAAGACTCTTCGTCGAATGTTCGCGCCGTGGCGGCCGGCTCGATGGAGGTGTTTGGTCCTGACCCGGAGATCGCGGCTGACCTGACCCGGGCCTTCGACGAGATCGATCGATCGGTCCGGCTCGCCGCGGCCCGGTCGCTGATCCGGATCAACGGCCCGGATGACCCGGCGGCGGCCCGGGTGCTGATCGCGATGGCCGCCGCTCCTGAGGCGGTCGCCGATCGCAGCGACGTCCTCCGCGCCATCAACATGATGAGCCCTCCCATCCGCGGCCGCGCGGCCGAGGCAATGGCGGGCCTGATCCGGAACGCTGACCCGGACGTCCTCCCTGACCTGCTCGCCGCCATTGCCGAGGCTGGCACCTGGGCCAGGGCCGCGGAACCGGCGATGGAGTCGCTGCTCGACCACCCGGAAACCGATATTCGCGCCCAGGCGGCGTTCGCCATCCTCGCTGTCGAGTGCCCCGAGAACGCCCAGAACCTGACAGCGGGCGGCCCGGCTGGTGCGTCGGTTGGCTCGATGGGCTCGGTCCCGGCGACGAGCCCAACGGCCGGAACCCATCTCAGCCCGAAGGCCGCGTCGATCCTGGCGAGGGTCATGGGGGATGTGAGTATCCCCATCGAACTGCGGAGGAACGCCGTTGCCCTGATCCGGTCAGCTGAGGCCTCGGCCATCACCCAGGCGACCTCAGCTCTGGTCCGTCAGCTCGCCGACCCCGACCCGGCGGTGCGTGGGTTCGCGCTCCATCTGCTCGAGCAGATCATCGACGAGGCGCCCGTGGCGATTCCGTCGGCCGAGGCTTCGAGGTAATCGGGTCGGCTCAACCCGCCGCAAACGGTCCCTCGCGAGCGATCTCGGCGACCGGCTTGCGGCCCGAAGGGGCCTCACGCTCGCGGATCGCTTCGGGCAGATTGGCCGGGTCGCCCGGATGGCCGACGGCGATCATCGCCTCGACCTCGTAATCGTCGGGGACGCGGAGCGTCGCCCGTGCCTTGCCGCGGTCGAAACCGGCCATCCCGTGGACAACCAGGCCCATCGAGGCGCCCTGGAGCGCCAGGTTCTCGAAGGCGGCGCCGGCGTCGAAAGTATGCACCGGGTTGGGCATTCCGTTCCGCCCGAAGACCTTGTGCGAAAGGACCACGATCAGCACACCCGCCCGGACGCACCAGACCTGGTTGGCCTCCATCAGCAGGCCGAAGAATGCCGGCCATTGCGGCGTCTCGCGACGAGCGTAGAGGAATAGCCACTCCTGTTCGTTGTAGGTCGAGGGCGCCCACCGCGCGGCCTCGAAGAGCCGCAACAGGTCCGACGGATCGACCGGCGCACCACTCATGGCACGCGGCGACCACCGGTCGAGAAAAATTGGCTCGATCGGGTGATCGGCCGTCCGGTGCTCGCGCCCCCTGGGAAGCTCCGCCATCGCGCCACCTCCTGTTTCGTGAACTCGGCCTTCCGACTTTCGCGCGTCCCCATCGAACCAGCCGGGGACCTCATTGTCAAAGGGTCGCAACGTCGAACGTCCGGCGGGCGGCACCAGGTTTGCACCAGAGCCTTTCGTGGAAACGTCTTGCAGCGCCGGACGGCCGCGAGGCCATCGGGCTGCCTCCGAGTTTCATCGAGGAGGAGAATCCACATGATGACTCGACAATCGACCGTCGTCGGAGTGTTCGACGACCGGCTCCAGGCGGACCGGGCAATCGACGAGCTGCGCCGCGCCGGGTTCAGCGACGATCAGATCGGCGTCGCGATGCGATACGAGGCCACGAGCGAGGCGATGGGAGGCGAAGACCTCGACGGTGATCGGGACGATACCCAGGCCGGTGCCGGCGCCGTCGCAGGGATTCTGGGCGGGCTGGGACTGGGTGCTCTGGCCGGGCTCGGAGTGCTCTCGGGAATGATCCCGGTGATCGGCCCGGCGATCGCGGGCGGGACGCTGGGCGTCATCCTCACAAACGCCGCGGTCGGTGCGGGAGTCGGCGGAATGGTCGGTGCTCTGGCCGGCGCCGGCATCCCCGAGGACGAGGCGCAATATTATCAGGGCGAGTTCGAGGCCGGGCGAGTCATCGTCACTGTCCGCCCGGACGGTCGTGCCGACGAGGCCCGCGCCGTGATGCGCCAGTTCGGCGCATACGACGTGAGCGGCCGGCCGGACCGCGAGGCCCGCGCCGCCAACATGGCGAACAAGTCGATCGACGTGCCGGTCCGTGGCGAGGATGTCGTCGGCACCGAGGCCGACACCGCCCACGGACAGGGCCGCATCCTGCTCTGATCAGGTGAGGCCCGCAGAGATCCGATCGATTCATCGTGACGGGCGGGGGACCGGGGCGACCGGTGCCCTCGCCCGATGCCATTGGTTACCAGCCCCGGTCGACGCCGCCGATATGCTGGCTGACCACGTCGAGGAGCCGACTGGCCTCCTCGGTTCCGAGATTCTGGTTGATCCGGACCCGGAAGACACGCTCGCCCGTCCAGTGCCGGCTTTTGGCCTCGTCGCGAGCGTGGACGATCACACCCTGGAACGTGCTCCGCTTCATCAACTCGTCGATCAGCTCCTCGGTGCTGAAGAGCTCCAGCTCACCCGGTTGGTTACGCATCTCTGTCCTCGCGGTCCCCGCGGGGAACGGGCATCGTCCCCGCTTGCGTCGCTTCCTGTGCTCCCCCAAACCCGGCCTGGTTCGGGCGAAGTTTCATATTAGCAACTCGCTCGGAGCCTGGCGAGTGGCTTCTGATCCGTCGCGATCATCGGGCGATCTCAGCCGGACATCGGTGATCCGTCGTAATGGCGGAGGAGGTCGGCTGGGTCCCGGTAGATGGCGATGCAGCCAGCGCCTCGGAGCGCGGCCTCAGACCATCCGCCACAGAGCATCCCGATCGTTCGGAGCCCCGCCTTGCCGGCCGACTCGGCATCGTACGGTGTGTCCCCGATGGCGACAACCTCCGAGGGGTCCATTCCCCCCAGCCGCCCGAGCGCTGCTTCAAAAATGTCGGGGTGCGGCTTCGACCGCTCGGCGTCGTCCGACGACGTTTCGGCGTCGAGCAGATCGGCGATCCCTGCGAGCTCCTTGTAGTTTTGCAGTTCATCCCCCTTCGCCGAAGACGCCAGGGCGATCCGGAGGTCCGCCTCCTCGATCCGTTCGAAAAGCTCGCGGACCATCGGGAACGGCCTGACCCTCGGCAGGTACACCCGTTTGAAGAGGTCCTTGCGAAACGCCTCGATCTCCTCGCCCCAACGGCGGACCTCGTCCTCGGGCAGGAGCGCTGGTAACAGCAGATCGCCTCCCTTGCCAATCTGTGCCCGGACCCGATCGTACGAGAGGTCGTGTCCGAAATGGCGGAGAGCTTCTTGCCACGATGCGGCGTGAAGATCCACCGAGTCAATCAGCGTTCCGTCAATGTCGAAGATGACCGCCCTGACCATCGCCATGTCCTCCAGATTCCGCACCAGTTCCTCGGACATTCCGCAACTCCTAGGCCGGGGCAGGCCCACCTCCACGTACCCCCTCCCTATTTTTTGGATCGGATCATTCATGTCATGCAAGTAAATTGAGTATTATCATAATATCGCTTATCACAAATCGTTCGAGCATCCCTCCGGGATGGGCTGATGGGTTGGATCGAATCGGTTTCACCTTGACGCGCGGACAGGGTTGGCATACCCTCCCACCGCAGTGCAGCCGGTGGCGATGCACGCCGTCGCGCGACCTGGGAGTAGTTCGAGCGGCGAGGATCCCATGGCACAAGGATTGTCGCGTTTCTGTCCCAGACCCCTGCGACCAGTCCTGCGGCCGATCGTCCGAGCCGGTCGCCGTTGGGCTCAGGGGCTGGCAAGATTCGTTCTCGGATCGCCGACCGAACCCGCCGCTCCCGTCCGGGTTCGCCCTCCGCATACACTCCTTCCCACCTCGGCCACAACCAGGGGCCAGAGCCCGGACGACCTCATCGAATCCCTGGACATCCCTCCTGACGCGAAGCGCCGCATCCGAATGACCCTTGGCTGTGCAGACTGCGCCACCCTTCCAAAGGTGCCCCACGCCGGGGAGGTTCTCGATGGGCCGTTGGGCCGTTACCATGTCATGCACAACGGCGTCAAGGTGGTTGAGGATTGCTATTATGGGCGGTGGATGACCGAGTTGATCCGCCGCCTCCATGGGCATCATGAACCGCAGGAGGAGCGGGCCTTCCACGAGATCCTCCGCCACGTCCCATCTGGTGGGACGATGCTCGAATTGGGCAGCTACTGGGCCTATTATTCGCTCTGGTTTCGGCACCAGATTCCCGAGGCCCGGAACTACCTTATTGAGCCCGACCCGCAAAACCTCGAGACGGGCCGACGAAACTTTGCCCTGAATGGAGAGGTGGGCGAGTTCTTCTCGTTCAGCATCGGTCGCCAGCCCGCTCCCCCCGCGCCCTTCCTCTGCGAGAGCGAAGGAACAATCCGCCCGGTTCCGATGACCTCGATCGATGCCTTCCTGGAACACGTCGGCATTTCTCACGTGGATGTGCTGCTTTCCGACATTCAGGGTGCCGAGGTCGACATGCTGGAGGGAGCCGCCGACAGCATCGCGGCTGGCCTAATCCGATTTATAATCGTATCTACACATCACCACTCAATCTCTAAAGATCCGCTGACACATCAGAGGTGCCTGGGATTCCTGTACGACCGGGGAGCGCACATTCTCTGCGAGCACAGCGTATCCGAGTCCTACAGCGGAGACGGACTGATCGTCGCCTCGTTTCGGCCCGAGGATCAGCGTATTCCGCCGATCAAGATCAGTCGGAACACGCCCAGCAACAGCTTTTTCCGCGAGTTGGAGTACGACCTGGACGATGCCTGGCGGGAGATTCGGCGGCGGGGCGGTACACCTCGCTGAGCCGAATGGGTCCAGACGCAGGTATTCCCCGACGTGATCCGGGTCGTCGATGGCCGAGACGATTCGAGGGGTAGCCCGTTTGATGATCGCCCTGACCATCGCCCTCCTCTCGATCCGCCTGGGCCTTGCATCCTCCGGACACGCTGGTCCGCTCACCGACGCCATCGCTAACCTGCCTCCACTGCGACGAGCCAGGCCGGGCCACTCAGGATCCGGCGGCTGGAGGTGATATAATGCGGATTCGATGATCTGTGTGGATCGAATGTGCCGACTTCCGCCAGACTTTGGGCATGTGACAGCCGACACAGCCCTTGACCGGCTCGACCGGGCAGGTCGTCTTGCCGGCCCCGTGACAGCTCAGGCACTGGGCCTCGTAGGGCCTGGACTCTCTCTCGAGGCGCTTGTGCGGGTCGTGGCAGGTGACGCAATGGAGCCGGCCATCGCTTGCCGAGTAGCATCGGCTCTTGAGGAGCCGGGCCCCCTGGAACCGGAACCACGCCGGGTCGTCCGGGTCGCCGACGGCCCCCCGGGGCTCGGTCAGCCCGTGGCACTCGCCGCAGCTCCGATTGATCGCATCCGCGGAGAATCGCCCGGGGTTGACGACCGCCAGGTCCGACAGCCCTGCTTCGACGGCCAGCACGTGATGTCCGCCCGGCCCATGGCACCGCTCGCATCCGATCGCCGGATCGGCCGACTCAGGGCCGACCTGGTCCTCGATGGCGCGGAAGTTTGTCGTGTGGCAGGCCAGGCACCGCCTCTCGCCGTCGCCGGGATCCATCGGCTCCCCGATGAATTGGTCGGGATGGGCCGGTCGGGACGCCAGCCCGGTGGAGAGATCCCATCCCGATCCCCGGGGCGAGTGGTAGTAGGACATCCGGAGCATCCGGGCGCCCCCCCGCTCGGCCGAGCCGGTGAGGGTCACAAAATGATCAGGCGATCCGAATGCGTACCGGGCGATGGCCCGGAAGACCTGGTTGCCGACCTCGGTCTCGACACGGATGGCGTCACCGCGGCGCTCGAACCGGTGGCGGACCGCCGGATCGCCCGGGTCGGAGACCGGTCGATCGGGCACGGGGAACGACCGGGCCTCGCGCGCCAGGGCGAACGTCGTGCTGTGCCGGCTGGTGAGCGATGACTGGTATTCGGAGGGATGACAGTCGGCGCACCGCGACGCACCGAGGTACGGGGCCGGCTCGGGCTCAAGGGGATGGTCACGGCGATACGACCCGGCCATCCGGAGTGTCTCGGCGGCCTGAGTCCACGCCTTCTCCTGGAGGAAGCATCGGCTGAGTAGCCAGGCGGACTCGGGATCCGCCTCCACGGCGGGCATGGTTCCAAGGGCGAGCCTCGCCTCAGTGGGCTTCCCGGCCTGGAGCCAGGAGCGCACCCAGAGCATCCGAATCGGCTGCAGCGGGAGAGGCGCAGCGGACTTGCCTTCCGGGTCGAGTTCGAAGGCGCGCTGGAACGCACTCGCTGCGCCCTCGGGATCGTGCCGGGCTGAGCGGAACGTCCCGAGCATCAGCAGCGCCCGGGCCTCCCGGCCCGGAACGTGCGACAACCTCTCGGCCATCGCTTCGGCCGAGACCAGTCGGTCCTTCCGGTAGTTGACTTGTGCCAGCTCCTCCAGGATCTCCAGCCGATCGGGATCGGCAGCCTGTGCCGCCTCCAGCGACACCAGCGCAAGGTCATCCTGCCCGGTGCGGGCCAGAGCCCGACCGAGAAGGAAGTGGTCCTCGGCGGTCATCCATCCTGGCTCGATCCGGGCATAGGCCGCGATCGCCGCCCGATCCCGGTCCTGCCGGGCAACCGACCTGGCGATCAGTCGAGCCGCCTCTCGGTCGTCGGGGACTTCCTTCAATCGCCGGCGTGCCAGCCGGACGGACCAGTCCCAATCGCCCTGATCATACGCACGGAGCGCTTCGGTGCCCGGCCCGGCGCCGAGGCCGGCCCACCACCCAAGCCCGGCCGCCGCTCCGAGCAGAGCCGCCAGGCCCGCCACGATCCAGCCGAAATGATATCGGAGCTCCGGAAAGCTCGCCATGACACCATCCACCCTTCGCTGGGGATACTGATGGAGACCCGACGGGATCCGATCGTAGTCCGTCGGGCTTATCCCGGTCGGCGAGGGGTCGGACCGGACTGCCTCCGCTCGGCGGCCAGGCCGCTCGAGAGGGCTGTGCTGACCGCCACGCAGGCGTAGGAGAGGCCGCGTGCTGCCCCCTGAGAAGCGATCGGTTCGAAGGTACGCATCAGCGGGAAGGCCAGGGAGTTGCTCGCCTCCAGGGCCATCGTTCCGATGAGAGCTCCAAGACATCCGCCGAGGATCGCCGGCCCGAGCCTGGATCGATCTTCCATCCCAAGGCCCAGGGCCAGCCCGGAAGCGGCTCCCACGCTTCCGAAGATGGCCGCATGGGTCAAGAACAGAACGAGCAGGCCCGAATCGGGGTCCTGGTACCGATAGAAGAGCGGGACGGCGATCCAGGACACCGCCGCTCCCGTCGCTGCGCCGACGGCACCCCCCGCAACCGCCCCGATGATCCGGCTCCGGGTCGAACTGGCCGCGCGGTTACCGATCCACCCGAGGCTTGCGGCCAGGACGAACCCCAGCCAGGCATAGCTCGCCGCCGCCCTCTTTCGATCGGCAGCGCCCCGAGCTAGGGCCTGAATCCTCGAATCCATGGCCTCCTTCTGGTAACCCCCGAGCGTCTTGTAATTCGCCGGATAGACCGCCTCGTCTTCGAGGTGGAAGGTCGGGTAGATCGCCTCGCCTCCCGCCCAGGCGAGGAGAGCGGCGACAAGACCGCCTCCCAGTAACGGGAGCCAGATCGGGACGCGGGCCGCCCCCCGCGTGGCCGCCGCCGTCTTTGTGCCCATATCCTCGGTCTGCGCTCCAGGGCTCTCCGTCGGAGGTGATGACGGGTTTGATTGAGATGGTTCAGCATTCATAGTGGCCCTCCTTTCGTCACGTCGATCGTCTGCCTCCTCGACGACCTGGAGAGTCCACGCCAGGCCCCTGGGACGACCCCAAATCCAAACTCACGCAGACCCCATCCGCTCAGTTGCAGGTTTCCCGGTGGATCGAGTGCGCCTCGACACGGAACCTCGACTCGATTCGTCTCCCATCAATGGACGGAGTGAGGGCGCGGGGCCGGGACCACGGCCGAACCCTTTGCCCGTTGGCAACCTGCGATCAACAGGACAAATCTAATTCACCATCGCCGAGATCCGCAACATGTCAGAGACGATCCCGAACCGGGGCCCATGAGGTCGGGTCTCGGGAAGCAACGGAGACTGTTAAGAAATATGTGCCATACCAGGCCAACCATTAAGTTATTAGGACAAGGAATTTGTTTGCTTCACTATCAGGGGCCTGATAGGATTCCGGAGCTTGCGATCGTTTAACGGGCCAGAACACATCGCGGCCCATCTTTCTCATACGACGCTTTGCGATTCGGTTGTCCGCTCGGACGGTCTGCCAGGTTCCATTCCGGTGACAGGCGACGGCCTGTCGACCGCATGGCAAGTAGCACTCATGATGAGGATCATTTCATCCATGAAAGCGAGAGCCGCATCTCATCGGGTGGCGTTCGTGTTCGCGTGTGTCCTGGGCGGGTCTTTCTTCGGCTGCAATCAGCCAGACAGTCCAGCGCCGGTGAAGCCAGCCGAGGCCCCGCCCGCGCCCTCCGATGCGGCGGTCAAGCCGCACGAGACGACAGAGGGCAAGGCCTACGGCAGTAACGACATGTACAAGAAGATGATGCGGAAGCCGGGTAGCTGAAACGACTGGCATCATCACACCCGAGGTCCCTCAGTATCTCCCCGCGAAGGGGCCGTTACGAATAAGGGCGTTGATATCGGGCCAGCGAGAGAGGGCGGGACGCAACCGTTCATCTCCTCGCCGCGGAGTTTTGCTCGCCCGGGTTCGGACCCCGGAGGATGGGAAGAGGCAACGGTTCATCTCATTCTCGTAACTTGTCTCGAGGGACCTTTTGATGAAGTACCTCAAGCGTCTGCGCAGACGGTTGCGTCTTGGCTTCACCCTGATCGAGCTGCTCGTCGTGATCGCCATCATCGCCGTACTGATTGCGCTGCTGCTGCCCGCGGTTCAGGCGGCCCGCGAGGCCGCACGCCGGTCTCAGTGCACCAACAACATGAAGCAGCTCGGCT
Source organism: Planctomycetales bacterium (assembly GCA_027451455.1). Taxonomy (GTDB): domain Bacteria; phylum Planctomycetota; class Planctomycetia; order Isosphaerales; family Isosphaeraceae; genus JAKAUH01. The sequence continues at coordinate 16,293 of DAIDJI010000001.1, forward strand.
TGGCTCTGGCGAACTATGAGTCGGCCACGAACGGGCTGCCCATGTGCTACCAGAACAACGCCCCGATCAGTAGCTTCGCTTACGGTTACATCGCGGGCGGATCCTCGGGGTGGGGCGCTTGCAGCCCGCAGTCCCTCATGCTGCCGTTCCTGGAGCAAGGCCCGACCTACAACTCCATCAACTGGAGTATCTGCACGACCGCGAACCTGGAGAATGGCATCCAGAAGACGGCCCTCGGCCAGCGGATCAATGCGTTCCTCTGCCCTTCCTCGCCCCTTCCGATCGGGGGTGACGGTTACTACATGAATAACCAGTATCCCGGCAATAACTACTGGGGTTCGGTCGGCCCGTGCGTCGTTCCCTGGGCCTCCGCGAATCCGCCGGGGGTTTTCCAGATCGTGGGCAAGGGGATGTCGGGAGCGATCGGTTTCCGCGACATCACCGACGGAACCAGCAACACGATCGCCTTCGGTGAGTGGAAGATGGGCGACTTCAATTGCACGAAGCTCTCGCTCCAGGATGCGATCAATATTCGCCAGAATACCTTCCCCAATATGGGCGGTGGGGTCACCACCAAGCCGTTTGGGAGCTGGAACAATTCGACGGCCAGCAGCATGCCGTCGGCAGGCTTGCAGACGTTCATGGCCTTCCTGAATGCCTGCCAGGCGAAAGCTCCGAGTACGCTCGGTAAGTGGGAGGATAACAAGGGAATGCTCGGTCGGGAATGGGCCACGGGGATGTTCGGCCACACGCTGGGCACGACCCTCCTGCCGCCGAACCCGGCCTATTACAATTGCAACATGGAGTCGTGGGGCGGCGACTTCGACGCGCCCGGCATGTACAACCTGAGCAGCTACCATCCGGGCGGCGCCAACGTGGCCTTCGTCGACGGCCACGTCCAGTTCGTCAAGTCGAGCACTCAGATGAACATCATGTGGTATCTGGGAACGAAGGCCAGCGGCGATGTAATCTCGTCCGGCTCGTATTGATCCAAGGCCCTCGGGTCGGCAACCGGAGCGGTGCAGTCGCGCGAGACGATGAGGATCGGGCCGGGTCTCTGTGGGGGCCCGGCCTCTCGTCATTGGCGTGCGCCGGGGCCGGCCACGATCCGGGGCGGTGAGGCGACGATGTCGCGACGGTTACCCCGGCCGCGTCGGGTATGGGCCATCCCGATTCTCGTGATGGTCGCGATGGTCTCGGTCGTGCTCCTCGCCGACGGATACCTCGGCGAGGATGTGCCCCTTCCCTGGCCGTCCCGGGCACGCCGGCGCGCCGAGGCTGAGGCGCTGGCGAACGGCCACGCCTACCTGGAAGAGGGACGTTTCCGGCGCGCGATTCTGACGGTCTCGCGGATCCGGGAAGGGAGTTCGTCGGAGGCCGAGGCCCTGACGATCCGAGGGGTGGCCGAGGCCAGCCTCGAGGAGGTCGCCCCGGCCCGGCGTGACCTGGAGCGGGCCTGGTCCCTGTGCCCCAATGCCGCGGCGGGCAGGGTCCTGGCGGCGATCTACCTGAGTGCCAACGAGACCGATCGCGGCCTACAGGTACTCCAGGCAACCGCCCGAATTGACCCCCGCGATTTCCGGCCGTGGTACGCCATGGGCGAGCTGGTCTATCTACCCCTCCGTCGCTACGAGGAGGCGATCGAGGCCTTCCGGCGGGCACTTGTCCGCCGGCACGACCACCGGGAATCGCGGCTCGGCCTGATCGAGGCCCTGGTCCGGTTCCACAAGTCGCGCGAGGCCGCGCCGATCATCGAGGGCCTCCTGCGTGAGCACCCCGACGATCCCCGATTGTTGACACTCGCCGCCGAGGCGGCGCTGGACTCGGGCCGCGACCGGGACGCTGCTGGCCTCGTCGAGCGATCGCTGGCGATGGAGCCCGACCACCGCGAGGCGCTGGTTCTCCAGGCGCGGATCCGCCTGAAAGAGGGGCACCCGAAGGAGGCATTGTCGTCGGCGGAGCGTGCCTGCAAGATAAACCCCAACGACCCGGCCATCCTCGGCCTGGTCGGCTCGATCCAGGGAGTCCTCGGCCTGAAGGGGGAATCCGAGCGAACGCTGGTCCGCCGGAAAGAGGTTGAGCGGCGCAACCAGGAGATGGAGGAGCTATCAAGCCAGATCCTCCAACGGCCCGACGATCTGGAACTCCGATGCCGGTTGGGACGGATGGCCAGCGAGGCGGGGATGCGAAGTCTCGCCATCCAGAGCTATCAGGCGGCTCTGTCGCGGGCGCCAGAATGCGAACCGGCCCGTCGGGGCCTGATCGATCTGGGCGTGTCCCCGCCGCAGAGCCTGCGCGGGCAAGGCGGCAAGCCTGCCGGATAACCTCCGGCCGTTCAGGGAGGGAAGTGATCCGGGGTCAGGGCACCATTCGAGAGGCGATCCAGTTCGGCTCCAAGTCGCAGGAGGACGGGCTGCAAGGTGGGTTCGCTGGCCAGGTTCTGCCGCTCTCCCGGATCCTCGCGAATGCGATACAGTTCCTCGCGGGCCGCTTTCCCACTCCGAATGTAGGTCCAATCGCCCTCGGTTAGCGCGGCCGAAGGCCATCGGGTCTTCCGCAGCCATTCCGACGGGTTCTCGTTGGAGAGGCGGTTGGGAATGACCTCGGAGAGCACTGGTGCAGGTGCGGGGCCGTTGCCAATCCGCGCCAGCGAGGTGCCGGGGATTGGAGAGGTGGCTCCAAGGCTCGCGAGGTCGACGATCGTCGCAGCGAGGTCACGCAGGCTGACTGGCTCGTTCACGACTCTCGGCGAGAAATGAGGGACCGGTGGGACGATCAGCAGGGGAACATGAAGCTCGGTCCGGTAAAGGCTCCTTCCGTGGAAGAACACGCCGGGATGCTCTCCGAAGCTCTCGCCGTGGTCGGAGGTGATGATGATCCAGGTCTGCTCAAGGACGCCGCGGCGATCGAGCTGGTCGATCAGCCAGCCGAGCTGCTCGTCGAGATCGGCGACACAATCATCGTAGCGATCGCGAAACGGAGGGACGAGACGATCGGAGGGAGCGCCTAGGAACTCGCCGAGCCACTGGGCGAGGAGGTCTTCCTCGTGCTGGTTCCGCGGCCGGGCCCCAAACCGGTGGATGCCGGCCGGTCGTAGCTCATAGGGACTGTGCGCGTCGAAGAGGTTCAGGAAGCCGAAGAACGGCCGGTTCGGGTCCCGGTCGTGGTCCAGCCACTCCAGGAACTCGTGATGCACGACCTCCGCCCGTTTCTGATCGTACAGAAACTTCTGCCAGAACGGCCGCACGGCCGCCCCAATTCCGTCAAAAACTGTAAATTTCTCTGCGTAATACTGAATGGCCAGGGCTCCGGTTGTGATCCGGTCGACCAGGACCGAGGCCCGTAGGTCAGCGAGGCGGAGGAAAGGGTGGTCGCGGTAGGTAGTGAATCCGCGCGCTAGCCCTGAGTCCCATCCGCAGTATTGCAGGTTACCCACGAAGCCGGCGGTGGCGTAGCCTCGGGATCGGAGGTACTCGGCGACGGTCCGATGGGCCCCGTCGAGCGGCGACATCCAGCCGGCTGAGAGTTCGTGAGGCCATCGCCCTGTGAACATGCTTGCGTGCGACAGTAGCGTCCACGACGAGGCCGCCCGAGCCTCGCGGAACCAGATACTGCGCCTCGCCAGCTCGGCGAGGGTCCGGCCAGTGGGTCGTTGATAGCCGTAAAGGTTCAAATGGTCGGCGCCGACCGTATCCAGGACGATGAGCAGGACGTTGGGCGAGCCGGGCGAGGGCAGAGGGCTCGTCCATTCCCGGCGGGCTTCAAGCCAGTCGAGCGATGCGAGGGAGGCCCCCAGGGCAAGCACAGCAGCGGCCAGGAGCGGCAGGCCGACCCGGACCAACCGTCGGACGGCGGCGGGCCGTCGCGAGAGGACCGGGGTTAGCCGCCAGGCGATTCCTGTTGTCAACAAGAGCCCGGCGCTCGCATAAATCCCGGGGAAGCCGGCCAGGAGCGGAGGGAGCAGAGCCAGCCCACCGACTGCTCGGAAGGTCCATTCCTGCCCCCAACGTCGCCCCAGCCGTGCCACGATCCCCAGGACAGCCGCCAGCCCAACGAGGATCACCAGATCGATCAGTGGGACCAGCCAGACGAAATGGCGAGTCGTCCAGTAAAATCGGTTCGTGGCACCGTACTGCTTGCGGAGGATGGTCACGCCAACCTCCAGCAGGCCGGATGCGAGCCCGCACCAGACGGCCGCGAGAAGCAGCGCACCGGCGCCGGGACGACGGGCGGCGGCATCCCGATCCGGCCTCGGTTCGATCGTTCCGGGCTCGGTGGAAACAGCCGACGAACCGATCATAAAATCGCCCGGGATGAGAACGAATCCGACGGCCGCGGCCCTCTGGCCCGGCCCGGGGCCTGGGTTAACCTTAACACCGGGGCACGCAGACCGCCAAGAGGATCCTAGCAGTCGGCGAGGGAGGATCGGCGTATGGCGATCAATGAGCGCGCGAGGGGGCTGGTCTGGGTCGGCTCGCTGATCGCGATCGTTGGGGCAGGGGTCTGGATCGGCCGGAACTGGTGGGTCACCCGGCAATACCGATTTGCGATGGAATCGATCCGGGAGGAGCTTGAGGGCGATCATCTGGCCCTGGCCGCGCGCGACCTGCGCGCGCTTCTCCCGTGGAGCCCCGACCCGGACCGGGTCCTCTACCTGCTCGGGTACTGCGAGCGGTCGCGAGGAAACCACGAGGCGGCGGCTGAGGCCTGGGCACGGGTCGCTCCGACGTCCCGATTCGCGATCGCGGCGATCGTCGGCCGGATGGAGATGGAGGTCGAGCGCGGGCGACTCGCCGATGGCGAGCGCCTCATCCGCCGGGTCGTCTCTGATCCCAGGATCGATCCGTTCGAGCTGGCGATGGAGTTCGCTCCCGTCTACGTGAAGGAGGGCCGAGACGAGGAGGCCAGGGAACTGATCGAGGCAGCGTGGACAGCGCTGGACCGAGCGGGCCGGGGCGCCACGGAACCGGCAATCCTTCTGCTCCGCCTTCACATCGAGATCGGAGCGAAACCTGACCCCGTGGAGGCCACCCGTTCGCTCCTCGATCGATCGGGCCGGCTGGCCCCCGACGACGATCGTGTCTGGCTGGGAAAGGCCAACCTGGCGCTCCGCCTCAACGAGCTGGACGAGGCGGGCCGATGGCTCGACGCCTGCCTTCGCCGAGCCCCCGACGACCGAAGCGTCTGGCGGGCCCGGCTGGACTGGGCCATCGCCTCAAATCGAACGGAGGAGGCCATTGAGGCGATTCGCCATCTGCCGGAGGACCAGGAGCCGTCGGCTCGTGTCGCCGGTCGGGCGGCCTGGCTGGCCGGGAGGCGAGGGGATCGCGAGGCCGAGCATCGGGCGCTGTCCGTCGTTCTGATCGAGAATCCTGCCGATCGGTCCGCGCGTGCCCGCCTGATCGCGATGGCGATTCAGGATGGACAGCCGAACCTCGCCGAGAAGCTCCGCAGCGAGGGGGCGCGAATCCAGGAGCTTGAGGAGCGCTATTGGGAACGGTATCGGCGGGCCCAGCCCAGCCGGGACGCCGAGGCGATGGCCCGCCTGGCGGCGCAGCTCGGTCGTCGGTTCGAGGCCCGTGGCCTCTTCACCCTGGCGATCGCCATGGACCCGGGCCGCAGGGACCTCCGCACCGATCTGGCCGCGATCGACGGCCGCCCCCCTGAATAGCCGTCCCTCAGGGTGAGGGGGCGTCGAGCGACTTCAGGTTCGGCGTCGGCCCATTGAGGGGAAGCATCGGCTCGCCCTCGCGACGAACTCGGATCCAGTGGTCGGTGAACAGAATATGCTGCCCCGCGTCAACGCGGGGCATGTGGCACGCGATGCAGTCGCCTCGGGGCTCGACCGGGCAGACCGCTCCGCGCCTGGTCGGCTTTTCGGCCGGCGTTCCATGACAGGAAATGCAGATCGCCCGATACGAGGCGAGATCGGCGGAGGCCCGCGCGTGCGGGTCGTGGCAACTCAGGCAACTGAAGGCCCCCTCGCTCTCGCGGTAACATCGGGACTGGAGGAGGCCCACGGGCTGGAATCGGACGAGGTGCGGGTCGTCAGGCCGGATCTCTTCGGGGCGGGCCCGCGAGGGATGCCGGTGACACGTCCCGCAGAGCAGGATCAGCGACTCGGTGGTGAAGCGCTCCGGGCCGAAGGGGAGCTGCATCTTGGCATCCTGGCCGCTTCGGGCAGCCTCCACGTGCGCCCGGCCCGGGCCGTGGCAGCGCTCGCAGGAGACGTTGGGGATCAATGTCTCCTCGTCGATCGCCAGGTCGTCGCGGGCGGAGAGCTGGGTCGAATGGCAGCCGAAGCACTTGAGCGCCGAGTCGGGCGGCATCACGCGGCCGAGGGGACCCAGGCCGGGCGGGTGCGGACGCTCGTCCTGCCCGGCGGTCAGCCCTAGAGCATTCGACCCGGTATAGTACGAGATACGGTGCTCCAGGATCGTTGGGGCCGCCGGGTCGACCACGCTCACGAAGGTCACTCCGTGATGGCCGGACCCAAAAGCATACTCGACGATGCATTCCTCGACCTTGTTCCGCTCCTCTCGGCGGATGAAGAGCTCGTCGTCGCGGCGGCGATAGGCCCAGCGAACCCCGGGCTGTTCGGGATCGTCAATCGACTGGCCGTCGAGCTGGCGCGCGATCACCCGGTGTCGGGGCGAGCTGAGGGTCCGGGCGTGCCCAGATCGGGTGTACATCGCGTACTCGCCCGGGTGGCACTCGGCGCAGGCGAGCGGCCCGACGTAGGGATCCGAGGGATACCGCCCCGAGGGCGGAAACGGCCGGTCCCTGCCGATCAGGTGGACGCCGCGGATCGAGGCGACCGGCCCGGTCCGGGACGGGCCGAGGCCCCCCCAGACTGCGGCGCCCGCGATCGCCGCGAACGAGAGGGTCAGGACCACCCGGGCCTGCCGCCCAGGGGCCGTCCTGCCCTGCGAGGTGCGGCGGCCGCTGCTCGGTTCTCCGGCGGACGTGTTCGGCATGGTGGATCCTCAAAAGGTCTGCGGGGCCCTCCCGGGCCCGCGGGCCAGCCCCCTCAGCGGGCCGGGTGCAGGGCCGGGCGGGGGATGCGACTGGTGAGATCCGGGCGGGCCGCAGGTCCAGCATCGCGCCCGAGTTCCGGGTGCGCGGCCCTCAAGGCGGCCAGGCTCTCACGCGCCGCTCGGTGGTCGGGGTCGAGGGCCAGGCAGGCCTCAAAGCATCGGCTGGCCAGCAGCGCCGAGCCGGCCTCGGCGGCAAGCTGCCCCATCTTCCACGGGATCTCCGGGTCGTCGGGATGCGCCTCGAGCTGCTCGCTCAGCTCGGACATCTGCCGGCGGCGCTCCTGGGCCCGTCTCGCCCGGGCCAGAGCCTCTCGTGCGCGGTCGGTCTCCCCCAGGCGCGACTCGATCATCCCCAGAAGTTGTAGCGCGGCGGGGTCGTCTGTGCCCGCCGACGCGGCAAGGGCCGCGTCGGCCCGGGCCGCCTGCCAATCCGAGCGCGTCACCCGGCAGCGAGCCCGGGCCAGCAGGGCCTCGATGTTCCGCGGGGCCCGCTCGATCGCCCGGTCGGCAAGAGAGATCGCCTCATCAATCCGTTTTGTATCGAAGGCCGCCTGCGCGGCCAGACCCAGCACGACCGGGTCGTCCGGAGCCACCCTGAGTGCCCGGTTGACCCAGGGACCGGCGCGATCCGACTGCCCGTTGTTGACCAGAAGGGCGACGAGGGACCTCAGAACCTCGCGGTCCTCAGGCCTGACTTCGAGGGCTTTCCGATAGGCTCGTTCCGCGCCGGCGCGATCGTCGAGGTCGTCCAGAGCACGGCCGAGTATTCGCCAGACACCGAACTCTCGAGGACGGAGCCGGGCGGCCATCTCGAGTACCTCGGACCCGCGCCGGGCGTTCCCGAGATCGAGGTTCAACTCCCCAAGGGTCACCGCTACCTCGAACTGATCCGGCCGGAGGGTCAGGGCACGTTCCAGGGCCAGCCGGGCGGCGCGGTAATGTCCCATCTCGATCAGGGCCAGCCCGGCGACGGCCATGGCCTCGCCCGCCTCCGGCGTGGCCTCACGCACCGGATCGACCGCCTGGAGCGCCAGCTCGGGCCGTCCCGAGCGAAGGTAACTGCGCCCGCGCGCCGATGCCGCCTGGACCGGGCTCAATCGTGCAGGACGCGGCCCTCGCCCCCACCACTCGCCGACGAGAATCAGCACCGGCAAAGCCGTCGCCACGGCCAGGAGCCGACGGGCCCGCCGCGAGGACCGCGACATCCTCCCATCGGGCCGAGTCTCGACGTTCGTGGGGTTCATGAAGTGAGATCCCCATCCGGAGGAGTCGCCCGGGACTCCGTACCCAGCCGGAACACCCAAAAGTGGCAGCCCAGCAACCGCAACACTTCGGTCACACTCGCCCCAGATGATACGATGGAACGAGCCCTGGAACCAGACGTGGATCAGGGCTCCTGGAAGAGCTGAACGAGCTTCCGGCGCAGGTCTTCCAGGAGCGCTTCGGCCATCGATGAGGCCCCGACGTTGCGTCGCTCGTCCGGGTCGGAATCCAGGAAGTACAGTTCCTCACGCCGGTTCGCCAGGCGGATGTAATGCATCCCGGAGTCGACCACCGATGACATCGGCCCGATCGCGACCGGCTCTCGACCGCCGTTGACCAGGTAGAGCGGCTTCCCGGTCTGGATCAGCAGAGGCTCGGAGCGTGGACGGATCGACGATGACCCGCCGCCTTGGTTCCAGAACCGAGAGAGCGGCCGTCCCCGCAGGAGGGTATCGGGCTCGAGTCCGAGCAGATCCACGATCGTCGCCGGGATGTCGCGCAGGCTCAAAGACTCGGCCACTCTCCGGCCCGCCGGTAAATCCTTGCCGACGATCACCAGAGGGACCTGAACCAGCTCACGATACAGGCTACAGCCGTGGAAGTAGAGCCCGTGATCGCCCAGATGCTCACCGTGATCGGCTGTGACGATCACCAGTGTCTCGTCAAGCACGCCTCGCCGCTCGAGCTCTCCAAGAAGCTCCCCCAGTCGGCGATCGAGGGCTGCAATGGCATCGTCGTAGACATCGGTGGCCAGTTGAACGTCACGAGGTGATAGCTTCTCCCGGGTCAGTGAGGTCCAGTTCGCAAGGGTCTTGAGGTCGCTCTCGGAGGTCGGGCGCATCCCGAAGCCCACGACCGAATCCTCGGGAACCTCGTAGGGCGTGTGGGCGTCGTTGAGGTTCAGAAAGGCGAAGAAAGGTCGGCGCCGGCCACGGCGCCCGTCGAACCAGTCGAGAAAAGCTCTATTCACATCGTGACTGGTTTTGAGATGCTCATTGGATCGGAGCGAGAGCCCGAACGAGCGTCCGAAGGTGTTTTCCAGGAGAGTGTTCAGAGCCACGACCCGCTCTCGCAGAATTAGCCGACGGCCCAAAGCCATTTGCCGAATGAAGATATCCCGAAAATTGATGGGAAAATCCTCGAAGCGCGCAAAGCCTCGGGCGAGCCCGGTTTCGCGCCCGCAATAGTCGAGATTGGCGACGAAGCCCGCCGTCTCGAAGCCGAGGTCGGCGAGGCGTTCGGCGAGCGTGGGTACGTCCGATCGCATCGGCGAGTTCCAGTCGACCCCCAACTGGTGTGGCCATCTTCCAGTAAACATACTTGCATGAGATGGAAGGGTCCACGATGAGGTTGCAAAGGCCCGGTCGCACCGAACCCCGCGCCCTGCCAGCTTCTCCAGGTTGGGCGTCGTCCGGCGCGGGTAGCCGTGCAGGCTGGTATGGTCGCCGCGAACGGTGTCCCAGACGATCAGCAGAACGTTCCGCTTGGTGGTCGGCGTCGGTAACGTGGCCAGAGCGCGATATTCCGACCAGGCCCGACCGCCGACCGTCATCGCCAGGCTCGCCAGCAAGACGCCGACCAGGACCACTGTCCCGCGCCGGACCAGGACCAGGAAGGCCCCGGCGTGCGATCGGATCCACCGCGAAAACTGGACGGCAATGCCGCCACAGAGAAGGGGAACCGCCCAGATCTCCAGCGGGAGTTGGGCCGCGACGTCCAGCAGGGCGAAGAAAACGAGGGCTCCGACCACGATCTCAAGCCGGACGCCCCCGCGCCGGAGTTGGGCAAACAGGGCCAGGATCGCGGCCGGGAGGAGGGTCAAGAGCGCGACGCCCACCGGGATCATCCAGACGAAATCCTGACCTCGGTGATGGAATCCCTCCTTCATCACGCGGACCCTGGCGATCAGGAAACCGAGATCGAGGAAACCGGCGGCCAGTCCGATCCCGACCGCCATCCCGAGAATGGCTGCCGGCGTGATCCCGACGGATGACCGGCCTTCCCGGGCCTCATGGGCATTCGATCGGAGCGTCTTCGCCGCCGCGATCGCCTGGGGTAAATCCATCGAACAGGGCCCTTCGAACGAAGAGTAGAGCGGCCTGGGAAGACGTACCGGGATCGGGTGCCTCCCTCGCCTTCAAAAGTGTGAGTCGACGTTCAGTACACTGAACCGGGGCCGCGATTGCAAGACGCGGATCCGACCGGCTGGAAAGTCCGGGATTGCACCGCAGGCGTTCGGTGGGAAAATAGAATGATCGGGCTCGCCGGCCTGCGACAACGCGCCGGTTCCCCCACCTCGGCCAATCCGACGTCGTCGGCTCGGTCCTTCTTTTGGGTGGTGAGATCCATGCGTCTGAACATGATGCGCATCTTCATATTTGTTTGCGTTCTCGCACTGATCGCGATGGCGAGCCTCGGGGCGGTCGCCGCGCTCACCGGCCTTGGCCCGAGGCAGTTGCTCAAACTGACGTCCGCCGGAAGTCCTTCTCCTCGTCCAGAACTTGCACCGGCCCGGCGCACGGGGGAGCGGATGCTTCCGCTCTATTCCGACGTCTGGATCGACGATAGCGGGATCTCCCTCGCCGTCCAGTTCGAGGAGCCCCAGACCGATCCGACGTCGCTCGCCGAGGTGGCCGCAGCGCGCCAGGGTCGGGCGGCGAGGGGAATCGCCCGGTACTCAAGGCGGCTCGCGATGATCGGGCGGCCGAGGTCTGACTCCGAGGCCCTCCTGGCCGCGGAGCACCAGCTCTGGATCGGTCAGCTTTACATGTTTGATGGCCGATTCGAGGAGGCCGCGGCCTGCTTCCGATCCGTCCGCGACCTCCATCCGGCAAAAAATCCCCTCTTCGAGGCCAACATCGAGGCGATTCTGGGCGTCGCGGCGATGCGGCGGGGCGAACTGGATAACTGCATCGCCTGCTGCACTGACGCCAGTTGCATCTTCCCCCTGGCTAGCGCCGCCGTACATCGGCGGACCAGCGGATCGCGCGAGGCGATTCAGCATTTCACCGCCTACCTGGATAAACGGCCTGAGGACATCGGTATTCGATGGCTTTTGAACCTCGCCTACATGACTTTGGGCGAATACCCTGAGAAGGTTCCGGCGGCCCATCTCATCTCTCTTGACCCGTTCCGGTCGCGGATAGACGTCGGCCGGTTCCCAAACGTCGCCGCAAGGGTGGGGCTCGACGCGATGGGCGAGAATAACGCTGGCGGTTGCATCGTCGACGACATCGACGGAGACGGCCTGCTCGACGTCTTCACGTCCAACATCGACCCCGGGCGCGGGCCCTCGCTCTTGCTCAATCGGGGCAACGGAACGTTTCAGGAGCCGGAGGGGCCGACCGGACTGGCCGACCAGGTCGGGGCCGCCAATGCCACCCATGCCGATTTCGACAACGACGGTGATCTGGATATCCTCCTGCTCCGGGGCGGTTGGGAGCGGCCCCTCCGGCCCTCCCTGCTCCGCAACCGGGGCAACGGCCGCTTCGACGACGTCACTGCCGAGGCGGGCCTGATCGCTCCGATCGCCACCCAGTCGGGCGCCTGGGGCGACTACAACAACGACGGATTCGTCGATCTGTATCTCTGCGGCGAGTTCGATCCTGGCCGCCCTGACCCCCGGAACCTCTGCCGCCTCTACCGAAACAACGGGGATGGGACGTTCACCGACGTCGCCGCCGAGGCCGGGGTTCTCAACCAGTTCTGGGCCAAGGGTGCGGCCTGGGGCGACTACGACAACGACGGCGATCCCGACCTTTACGTCTCCAATGATGCCGCCCCGAACCGCCTCTACCGGAACAACGGGGATGGGACGTTCACCGACGTCGCCCCGGCGCTGGGGGTCACCGAGCCGGCCTCCAGCTTTGCCTGCTGGTGGTGGGATTACGACAACGATGGCCGACTCGACCTCTTCGTCTGCGACTTCGGCAACCGGCTCTCCGACGTGATTCGAAGCCATCTCGGCCAGCCGACGCCCGGCGAGCGGCCCCGCCTCTTCCACAACGAGGGCCCTGGCGGCTTCCGCGATGTCACGAAGGAGGCCGGGCTCGATCGCGTCCTGGTCTGCATGGGATCGAACTTCGGCGACATCGATAACGACGGGTATCTCGACATGTACCTTGGCACCGGCCGGGCAGAGTATCGTTACCTGGTCCCCAACATCCTCTTCAAGAACGTGGGCGGACGACGGTTCGAGGACGTGACAACGTCGTCAGGCACCGGGCATCTCCAGAAGGGACATGGAATTTCTTTCGCTGACTGGGACCGCGACGGCGACCAGGATATCTTCCTGGAAGCCGGCGGAGCCACCCCCGGCGACCGCGCCCACAACGCTCTCTTCCTCAACCCGGGCCACGGGAACCACTGGCTGACCGTCCGCCTCGTAGGGACCCGAACCAACCGCGCCGCGATCGGCGCCCGGCTTCGGGTCGACGTTCCCATATCTGGCGGCGGGGTGGAATCTCGATATCGCGAGGTGACCAGCGGGTCAAGCTATGGCGGCAATCCCTTCCGTCTGACCGTTGGGTTAGGTCAGGCGGCCAGCATCACCACACTCGAAGTGAGTTGGCCCACGAGCCGAACGCATCAGGTCCTCCGCAATCTCCCGATCGATCGGGAAATTGAGATCGTCGAGGGACGCGATGGATTTCGGGTCCGAGGCGAACGACCGACCCCGCCTCCCGAAATGGGCTCGCCGGTCCCGCGTGAATGAAGCCCGAATTGCAGCCGCTTTGCACAGGATTTCCTGTCAGGACCCCAACCTGTAAATTGCGACGGTAAGTGGCACCATTTCTTCAACGATAAATGGCACTGTCTCGGACCTGATGCCCGACACATTCCGAGCAAGCCAACTTCCCGGAAGAGCACTTTCAAGCGTTGCATCAGTGTTCTGGGATGAGAGTTGAGACATGCAGCGAGTTCGACAAGGCGATCTGAGTGGCAGAATCGCGCTTGCAGGATGATGCCAAATAGCCTCGAAGAAATGGTGCCACTTATCGTTGAACTTACTGATCGCTGCGCAAAGAAGCTCAAGTTGTCCGGAGCTTCAACCCGGCCTGTGCAAAGAAGGAACGGACCAGA
>DAIDJI010000002.1 GCA_027451455.1 Planctomycetales bacterium
TCCGCGAGTCGATGAAGACGAAGAAGGGTCGAAGGAGCGAGTAGCCGACCCTTGCCTCCCTTGCCCAGGGTGACCAACTTCCGGACCCAGGTGGGTCACTTTTAGATGATCAGGGTGGGTCACTTCTAGACGATCACTTCCATTTCCGATTCGGGGCATCGGCGGGAACCGGTTCGAGGTCCGGACGATCCAGCCTCAGCAATAGGCTGGACCACTGATCCTCGAGGAGGTTGCATCGAGGTTCGGTACCTCGGGGCGCTCCAAGGACGAGCGCTGGTATCGGTTGCTCGACCACCAGACCCCGGCGGCGAACTCGCCGATCATGCGACTATCTCCCCCTTGTTACCTGGGCTGCCTTTTCGTCTCGGCGACTTTCGCCACGAGGTACCCGATCTCGTCGCCATCGAGCCCGGCAACGGGGGCAACGCCGTGGAGGTTGCGCACGAGGTCTTCCGCTGCGCCCAGGAAGACCCTGAACGATTCCTCGTCCTCGCACCGACCGAGCAGATGGCCGTCGGGCGTGATAAGCACCTCCACGAGCCGGGGCGTCGTCCAGTCCTCATCGAGCAAGCAGCCGAGGATCGCCTGAAAGTGCGGACTGATCTCCACCACCTCGAGCTTCCTGACACAGTCTCGGCGAATCTGATCTGGTTCACGGATCGAGTCATCAGGCATTGTCATGTCATCCCCAACGCCTTCATCGCCGCCGTCAGCGGGTCGGCGTAGAAGATCGGATCGACCCGCTCCACGATGTCCCCCGAAACCTCGAGGAAGTTCCGCTTGTTCTCCAGCGGGATCAGCGCCCGCCGGACTCCGTTGTCCATCCCCACCTGGAGCGGCTCGGCCAGCGACCGCACCGACTTGATATTCCCCTGGATCGAGAGGTCGCCCAGGATCATCAGGCCCGGCTGGGTCGAGTGCCGCTTGACCGCCGAGTAGACGGCCACCACCAGTGCGATCCCCGCCTCGCACGGCACCCGGTTGCTCAGCAGGTCGATCGCCTCGACGTGGAAGTCCGTCGTGTCCACCGCCTGGGCGATCCCCATCTTCCCCTTCTGCCCCTGGAGGTAGGCGAACGCCCGCTGGATCGACTCCTTCATCGGACCCTCGATACCACCGGCGATCTTGAGCTTCCCCGTCCCCGGCGAGCAGCCCACCTCCAGGCGGTACAGGCCCACCTTGCCCTGGTCGTCGACCGAGGCGGCATACACCGAGCCCGGCGCTAGCGGGTCGGTCGAGATCGTGTCCCGCCCGCCCTGCTCGGGCACGCCGACGAATCGCTCCTCGCGACTCTCGATGTCCGTGTAACTAAACGACGTCTGATGGTACTCGAACGACCCCATCTTCTTGAGCTGCTCCTTCACGCGGCGCCGGCCTTCCAGGGCCAGGTCGACCAGCTCGGCCAGTTCTTCCCTGGCAACGTCCCCATGGGGGTAGAGCAGCTTGAGTAAACCCGAGACCGTTTTGCGGACGGCCTTCACGTCGCGGGCATTCAGGTGGGGACCGAGCGAGAAGTAGCGGTCGATCACTTCCGAGAAGTTGTGCTTACGCAGGGCCCGCAGCGCCTCGGCGAGGTAATCGACCACAAAGCCGTAGTGGTCGGTGAAGAACTCGACTCGCATCTTGGGGATCTCCCACCCGGGGAGATAGAAATGGATGCGGTCGAGGAACGCCAAGTCCTCGCGGATCACGTCGGGCATCGGCGTGAATAGGTGCGATGACCGGACCATCACCTCGACGGGCTGATTCGTGTTGCCGAACAGCGCGATCCCAGCCTCGCCGGTCATCGCCTCCTTGCCGCGCTGGAAGGTCCCCGATTCGCAGTACGTCTTCAGCGTCGTGACCACCTCCTTGGGCATCTTCTGCAGATCGGCAACCTCATCGAAAGCGACCACGTCCCAGATCGAGACCATGCCCTTGATCTTGCCGTTCATGTGGCCAAACAGGTTGGGGACGGTCGTCGGGCCCGTGAGCAGCGCCCCATATGGCGATAGCTCCTGGACGGCGTAGCTCTTGCCGGTGCCGCGCGGCCCCAGTTCCACCAGGTTGTAATTCCGCTCGGCGAACGGGATGAGCCGGACCAGGAAGTGGAGCTTGAGCCGGCGCTCCATCGTGGCCGGCTCGTAGCCCATGCTGCGGATCAGCAGGTCGATCCACTCGTCGGCCGTGAATTCGGCCCGATGGTCGCGGTACTCTTCGATGTCGAACGTCGCGATCTGGATCGGCGAGAGCCGGTCGATCCAGAAGGGATGCTTTCCGCGCGTGCTCTCGTCGTACTCGAACCGCACGTCGACCTCGGCCCAGACGCCGCCCATCAAGAGCCGGTCATAGTCGCGGACGCACTGTGTCGGGATGTGCAGGTAATTGTCACCGAAATGGATCGCCTCGGCCCAGTAGTCCGAGTCCACCAGCCGGACCTTCACCTTGTCGATGAAATGGTAGGTCCCCTCTTCCTTGACCCGGCTCTGCGCCTTGGTCGACTCGTCGGGTCGGATATAGTTCTTGGCGAGGATATCGCCGACGACCTGGAGCCCCATCTGGATCGCCAACTCGTCGGATGAGGCGCAATACTTTCCCAGCAGGTACTCAAGGACGAAGACCGGGACGTTCACGCCGACCTTGATCCGCCGGACGAGGTCCTTTCGCACGACCTTGCCGGCGAAGACCCGGTTGGCCTTGTCATCCAGCGCATCGCGAGCCGGGGGGCGTTGCGGCGATTCGTTCATCTCAGACCCCGAGTCGGACAGGAATATCCTCAGACTGCACGAGCACAACGTCGGTGGTCGGATCGAGCACGGCGACCCGTACCGCCGGGCAGTCCTCGCGGCGGAGTAGCATCGCGACGCTGGCCGGCCGGCCCTGCTCAATGGTCACGGTCTTGGACTCGCGATCGAACTGGGCCTCGATGGCCATGCCGGCCTCGCCGACCTGCTCCCCGCCGGCCATCAGCACCGGCCGCACGGCCACCGGCTCGCCCGCGAACAGGGACGAATACTCGATCGTTACGCCGAACGTCCGGTTGTTCAGTATCCTGGGCACGCCCTTCAGACTCCATTGCCTTCCTGAGCCCCCCGTCTCAGGGGCGGCGGCCGTCCGCAGGGTGAGGACCGGGATCACCAGCTCTTGCAGGCTCGTCCCCCCGTGATGGTAGGCGAGATGGCCCCCGGCGCGGAAGACTCCGATCCCGGTGGGGAACAGGAAATCGAGGTCGGTATCGTAACCCAGCTCCGGTCCGGTGACCCGGACCGTCCCGGGCGGATTTGCCCCGCCGCGGCCGGCCCAGCATCGCCGGTGCAGCTCGATCGTCTGGCCGCCGGGGTTGTCCGTGCGGAACGACTCCTCCTTCTCGCGGGTGAATTGATATCCGTGATCGGCGGCGATCACAACCGCCCCGATCCCCGCCCCCGCGAGCTTGCGCACGGCTCGAGCCACGTTCTGGAGCACGGTATCCATCACCTGCCGTGCGATCAGGTCTCCGTCCATCTCGCCGAATTTGTCGATCTCCTGCGACCGCACCACGACCAGCCGGGCATCGCCGATCGCGTTTGCCAGCTTCTTCGAGGTCATCTGGAGCAGCTTGCCCAGCTCGAGGTCGACCGCGCCGGGCACCTGGAGTTTCAGGAACTTCATCCGTGCCGCGGCGTCCTTGAGTACGACGCCATCGATCCTTGCGGCCATCTCGCCGCCGGCCTCGACGACGTCGAATCGGGCCGAGGCGCCGGGTAGGAGGGCCGCCATCCCCACCCGGGTGATCGTCGGCAGGGCGGCGATCGCCGGGCGGAGCACGAGGTCCTCGCCACCTTCGAGCAGCTTCTTCAGCTCCACGCCCATCTCGAACCGGAGGGCATCGACGAGGAAGTAGGCGACTCGGGCCCCCGGCTTCTCGACCATCTCGGAGTGGATGCGGGTCTGGGGAAAAGCCTTCGGTACGGTCCAGCCGGCCGCGCGGAGCGCCTGTCCGAAGCCGACCGCCATTTTCTGGAGCAGGTCTTCGTACGCCTGCCGGACGCGCTGCAGCGCCGGCTCGCTCTCCGGCTCCTCGTCGATCCGGCCCCTCAGGGCTTCCAGGTATCGCTGAGCCGAGTCAGCGCGGTGCCAGCCGGATTCTGCCGTGTAGGCGGCGACCCAGGAGGCCGGGTCCTTCCCCATCTTCCCGAGCTGAGCCCCGACCTCCTGGATCATGCGGCCCAGATCCGCCATCGCCTGGCACGCCGTCCACTGAAGCTGTCGCTCCACGCTGCGGCTCACCCAGAAGCCTCGTTCGCGGCCGGCGATCACCGTGAGCGCCGGCTCGTATTGCCCCCTCGCAATCAAGGAGCGGGCCTGACTCAGCAGTGCCTTCTCCTCGAAGCGGAAAGTCTCGACCCGGCCCAAGTGCTCGGCGGCGATCGGCAGGCCGGCCAGGTGAAACTCCGTCTCGACCTCATCGGCGAGGGCTATGTATGTTTCGGCGTGACGGGCCCGGAGCACCTGGGCGACCTCTCGCACCAAAGCGACATGTTCGGCGGACTCCGGCCGGGGAACAACCTGGAGCGGCGTTGGCGGCTCGGATGAGAGGTCGTCGCGGAACTCGCCGATGAGGATGTAGCGCATGGCCCGCGAGCGGACCGAGGGCAAGGATGCGGCCGGATCGACATTCAGCCCGAGTCGGCGCTCGAGCAGCTTGAGCAGCTCGCCCGTCGCCTCCTTCTCTTGGACCGCCGCATCCTTCCGGGGCGTCGCCAGCCAGGCCGCGATGATCTCGGCGGTCTTCTCCGCCGGTTCGAAGATCACCCGGAGCATCGAGGCGGCCTCGCCATTTCCGCCCTGATCGAGCAGGGCTGCGACGTCCGCATACCCAAGCCGAGCCGGGGCGAGCATCTCGTCAATGACGCCATCGGTGTACCGCTCGCGCAGGACGTTCCGGGCCAGCCGCTTGAGCTGCGGCTCGTAGCAATCGCCGCCGAGCTCCAGCTCCATGAGGACCGAGCTCCTCCGATCGCGCTCGACGCCGGGGATGTAGATGAGGAGCGGCTCTGGCTGGTCCATCTCCGCCAGCGGTTCGGCCAGGGCACGGACGGCGAAGAACGAGCCGTCATATTCGAGCAGCTTCACCGGAAGATCCGCGACGGCGATCGGGATGATCCCGCCGGCGATCGCCCCGGCACCGCGCAGCTCATCGACGAACGGAGTGAACTCTCGCCGCGCGTCATACCACACGACGACCTTCCGATCGTGCAGCCTCGAGGCGAGCTGTTTCACCATGTAGGAGTGGAGCGGGTTCATCGGATCTCCCCGTCCTCAAGCATTGGACTTTTCCCTCCGCCCGCGCCGGGGCTTGCCGCCGGGAGCGGACGCGCCGAGCAGGCTTTCGAGGGCGGATTTCACGGCGGGGCTGGTCCGTTCGGCGACCAGCCGGTCGATCTCGGGCCGCCAGCCGCCGGACGGGGCCGCCTTCTTTATCCATTGATCGCGGGCATCCCTCTCCCAGAAGACCTCTCCGAGGCCGTGGGCGATGGCCAGGCTCGCATCCTCGACGCACTTCGGAACGACCCGCTCCGGCCAGAGGTGCATGGCCAGATGCGACCAGTCGTAAGAGCCGGAGCGAAGCGTATCCCAGCAGTCCCGGACGCTCTTCCGCCAGCCGGCATGGCCGATCAACCGCCAGAGCGGGGCGAAATTGATGATGACGCCGTCGTTCTGGTCGGGGTCCCAGAGCGGCGCGACCCGAGACAATTCCTCGATGAAATCCTCCAACTCGCTCACCAGGGATTCCTGCTCCTCCATCATCTGACGTTCGTTCCGCGTCGGCTGCGGGCCGGCCTCGGCCTGGAGGCGCCCCAGTTTGAACCGCTCGTGCTGGAGCCTGGGCTTAGCGAAGTCGGTCATGGCCGAGACCAGCGTGTCGCGGCGGAAGCGGTGAAAATAGAGCCAGATCGTGTAACCGCCCCGAGACGATGAGAGCGGCCAGTAAATCGGCGACTGGCGGTGGCTCTTGGTATAGCGCTTCAGGTGGAAGTCGAAAAAGTCCCTCGCAAACCAGTAACGGAGGTCTTGCCCCCTTGGGGCGAGTAGCGACGCGGCGTCCTGCCAATGCGCCTCGGCTTCATTGCCGAACACCTGGTCAAGCACCGCCCGGACGGCCGCTGCGAAGTCGAGCGCGTGGCCGCTGTCGTCGACAAGGATGCCCTGAGCAGGCAAGCTAATCGGGTAGCCCGGCGGAGGAGTCGTGAGAGGCAAGCCGTTGTCACTTGCTAGCATCCCTGGCGAGCAGGTCGGCAGTGAGTCGAACGGCCCGGGCTCGGGCGGGACGGATCGGGCACCGGTGGCGAGCCGGACGTCGAAACGGCCGAAGGCCACGCCGACGGCCCACGACACCACCTCCGCGGCGAGTGCCGCCGAATCGGCCCCCCCCGCGTGTTCATCGGGCTCGACGTCCACGTCGCCGTCATCCACGTCTGTGGACTGGCCTATACCGCCGAAGCTTTCTGCGACGGCGCGGCGGTCGGACTCCCCGATATCGTAGAGGTCGAAGCACCGCTCGTCGATCTCGGCCTGGATAGCTGCCAGCTCGGCATCGGCGGCCCGCACTAGATTCGACCAGGACACGACCCGCTCTGCGAGTGCTTTGCTCTCGGTTTGCAGTAGGGCGGGCAGGGTAAAGGCGTGGGAGGTCTCGATGCGAGTGTCCAGCGATCGCTTCAGCGACCAGGCGCGCCGAGCCAGACTGGATAGGGTTTTCTTATCGGCGTCATTGAGGGGCGGAACTGGGGTGCGCTGGATGACACCGACCTCAAACGACCCGAATGCCACCTGCAAGTCGACGAGGGATCGGAATATGGTGGAATTGACGAGAGATAGGATAGCAAGCAATTCTTTTTCATTATCACCTTCCACAAATACGGCAGGGCCTTTGTCGGCAAAGATGCACTCAGCCGGCATCGCCCGGAGCGCCAGGCCACTCTGAGTTCGCCGTGGCCAAGTGAGACCGGGGCGGAAGAAGTGCTGTGCACTAGCCGGACGCTCCAGAGGACGGTTCGCAGTACCAAGGAATCCCAAATATGTCAAACGACTTTCATCCCATATGATCACCGTGTCGATATCATAATAGAACGGCGAAAACGAACCTCCCTTCGCCCAAGCTCGCCAAATGCGGCCCAGGTAATACGCCTCTACTTCCCACCAACAACGCACGTATCGGAAGTCAGCATTTAGGGGATTGGTGGAGACTACAAGCCTGTTGCCACCAAGAAACGCGCCGTATCTGAAACATTCAAGAAGCTTGGAAGGAGCCCAATACGCGAATACACCAGACGGAATGCATAAGAATATATTTGGATTGCATCTGAAAACTCGTTCGGTTGTCGGCTCGAGTATTGCCGCAGAGAGCGCGGCTTCCTTGTCCTCGTCCTTTAGAGCCCGAATGCAAGTGAGCGTTGGGAAGATTGGCTCCTCGGCCGACTCCGCCGTTTCGATAGCCCTCATGAGGGGGGTGTAACGAACTACTTCTCCTGGACAGCGCCGTATGAAGCCCTCGGCCTGGAGTCGTTGGAGTTCGGCCACTGCTTGATGCCGCTTTAGGCCGTTACGAGCGGCTTGCCACTTCGGAAGACTGAAGCGATTCTGTCGGTCGAGGGCGACTTTCTTTACTTCGTGCATAAGTGAGAGAGTAAGGTCTCGCGCCTCCCGTGTGGACAAGCTGCGAAGCACGTATGCGGCGACTTCAACCGTGGCCTCGAGGACGTCCAAGCCGAGGTCTGCTATGACGGTAGGTCGAAAAAGGCGTAGGACAACACGCTTGCGCCAATCTTCGCTCTGACTTTGAAAAAAGCCAGTGCGGGAGCTCAGGATACCCAGGAAGCCAGCGGGGACGAGTCGAGTCTCGAAACATTCGACAAAAGCCGTGTAGAGATCTCCTTTGGTGTCCCCGTAAGTTTCATCGACGTAAGGCTTCGAAGGCACGCTCGCCTCCCCGAACGGCGGATTCATGAGCACGACGTCGAATCGCTGGCGGCAGAGATCGACGAAGGCGAATCCTCGTGTCGCATCCTCGGCAAACAGGTTCCGTCGGAACCGGTCTCCGTCCCGAGCGCTCGCTGCAAACTCCCCGATTGCCCGAATCGCCAGGGTCTCTGCTTTGTCCCAGAAGTCGTGATCGGCTCCAGGCAGGCGACGGTAGTACGTCTCACAGCCGCGCCCCTCGATCGAATACTCGGTGACACGGAAGAGAGGCAGCCTCTCCTCCCACTCGCCCCGGCCCTTCTCGATCGCGGAGGCTAGCTCCTCCTCGATCTTCAGCAGGCTGCCGGTGTTGCCCGCCAGCTTCATCTTGTCCCACACTGACTGGACGAGCCGGCAGAGGCTATCTGCCATCGCCTTGGTCGCCCGGATGCGCTGCCCCTCGGGGATCTCCAGGGCCTTTTGCATCAACGATTCGAGCCGGTCCTCGCGGAGCGAGCGGAGGAAGCCATCGAGCATGTCGCGCTCGCCTGGCATCGGCTCGGCGACGATGATGTTCGTCTTGCGGATCGTCGGCCGGTGATCGCGCCCGATGCCGAGGTCGTTGAACGCCCGCTGGGCCCTCATCCAGAGTGCCAGGGCCGCGATCTGCGCGCAACGCGGGTCGATGTCGATGCCGTGGATATTGTGCCGCAGGATCAGGCGCGGGATCTCCAGGCGGAGATCCTCGAGCGCCCGATACTCCTCGCGGAGGGATGTCCCGGTCTGTTCCGATTTCGGGCTCGTTTCGGCTTCCCATGCCTCGCGGTAGATCGTGAGCAGCAGATCGAATCCGTAGAGCAAGAAATGGCCCGAGCCGCAGGCGGGATCGAGGATCTTGAGGTCGCGGGGGTCCTTCGCCGCGCGATAGGGGATGTAGTACGGCTCCCCGGGCTGTTCCGCCCGCGATGGGCCCCCGGTGCCCTCTAGGGCCGCCGGCGCGGCCTCGCCTTCGGCGAGAAAGACCTCGTTGGGGCGCCGGACGAGGAATCGGCAGTCATTCGCCAGCGCCGTGTGGCCCCGCCGCATCTCGTACCAGATCCGGCCCAGTGTGTTGTCTGTGAGGAACTCGACGACGTACCGCGGCGTGAAAAACTGGTTGCGGACGGCAAGTTCGTAGCTATTCTGGGGGGCCTTAGGTTTCCCCTTCTCGTCGTAACGAGCCTGCCTTCGATCGAGATCGCTGTTGAAGTACTGATAGATCCAGCCGATCGCCTCGTCCTCGCCCCAGACGCCCGCCAGCTCCGGACGGTTGAGCACGTCCAGCAGGTCGAGCAGGGCCTGGCGCCGCGGCCAAAGTAGCGAGGCCGGGTCGCGGCGATCGAACAGGACGTTGACCTCGGTCCCCAGCTCGTCGAAGAGGCATTCCAGGTAGAGCCGATAGCCCTTGTTGGGCAGGTCGGACAGCCCCGGGGCCAGCCCGGTGAACTCCTTGAAGCCGCTCGACTGGTCCCCCTTCGAGACGCACTGTTGAACTAAGCCGCGGGCCTCAAGCATCTTGAGCGCCGCGAAGCGGTTCAGGAAGGTGAACGCGGCCTCGCGGCGATAGTCGTCGATCGCCTGGGCGGTCGTCTTGCCCCCTTCCTTGCACCGGATGTGCTCGATAGCCGCGATGATCTCGCCCCGGATCAGCCGCTGCCGGTCGTCCAGGTGCGCGCCCGGCTCGGGAAGGATCCGCCCGTCGGGCAGGATATCGTAGGTCCCCTCGAGCTGAGCGGCGAACTCGGCTTCCATGAGCCGACGGGCGTCCTGGGTGGCTCGCTGCAGCTGGTTGCGGGTCGTCGGGTCCATCGTTGGGTCGAGATCCTCACGCGGTCTTCGGCCGCGATCAAAGTGGGATTCTGGATTTCCTGGATGTCGCGAGCCGTTCGCTTACTGAATCAGAATCTTCTTTCCCGCCGCCAGGTGGTGGAGGCATTCGTCGCGGAGACCATTAAGCGACGCCTCGAGCTGCTCTTCCGTCTCGACGCCGCCCGAGAAATAGGGGCCGATGCGGACCTTCACTAGGCGCTCGCCCTCCTGGAGCTGCAGGAGGTCCTCGATGGCCCGGGCGAGCCGGGCCGGGCAGGCGTCGACGTCGGCCCGGAGCTCCGGGATCGGGATCGGCGGGTTCGGGTTCGCCGGGGTCCTGGACTCGAGCGGGGCGGCGATACGATGACGCTGGTCCTCACCGATCTCCCCCCATCCCGGCGTGGAGTGGAGGGTCTCCAGGGCCTGGGTGTACGCCCCGGCCCGCGCGGACAGGGCGTCCCGGAGGCGATAATCGTAGGCGTCCTGGACGACCCGGGCGAGCTGGTCGATGGCCGGCAGCTCGCGGAAGAAGGCCTCACGTTGGAGGGTGTCTTCCAGCCGGAGGGCCGCCTCGCGGATCGGCTCGGGCAGGTCCGGCTCGGACCGGAGGAACGACGACGGGGCTCCCAGGGCCTGTTGGGCGCGCCGGAGATCCTCCAGGGCCGGTTCGGTGAGCGCCTGCTGGAGCTCGGCGGCCCGCTTGATCGCCTCTTTCAGCTCGTGGTGGCAGCCGTTGAAGGCGATGACGGCCGACTCCTCGCTCCCCGAGCGGATGGCACGGAGCTGCTCGAGCGCCTTGCCGAGGACCTCGGCGCCCGGCAGCCGGTGGGTGAGCAATCGCTGATGGACCTCCTGCAGCTTCGGCTCGTGGCGGGAGGCCTCCTCGCGGATCGACGCGGCCACGGCGCCGACCTCCAGCTCGCCCAGGTCCTTGCCGAAGGCGTTCTTGAATCCCTCGGCGGCCCTGAGCAGGTCCTCGAATTCGGGACCCTTCTTCGGCCGGAACGAGCACTGGCGGAACAGGTTGTTATTCTCGAACGTGGTGCGAGCCTCGATGCTCAACGCCGACTCGATGGTCTGCGACTTGCTAGTCGCCTCGATCTTGCCGGCGCGCACCAGCGAGACGACCAGGAGGCGGACCATGTCGAATTCCCAGCCGTACGGTTCGCGGGCGAACTCGTCGGCCAGTGATTTGCCCGTCGAGGTGATGCCGTAGTTGTACTGGTTCTCGATACGCGCATAGACCTCCGCGAGTGGGCCGGAATCCACGTTGAAGACAGGCTTTCCCTTGAGATCTCGGACCAGCCGGAGCTGGGCGAAAACCGGGGTCAGGCCGTGGAGGTTCTCGCCGGTGAGCAGCGTTTCGAGATCCTTCCTGGCGACCTGGGCGGCGGCATCGGCGAAGCGATCGAACACCTCCGGGAGGACTTGCTGGAGGAGGGCGCGGACGGTCTCGACGATATCGCGTGCGCCCTCGGCGGGACTGCGGTCGTTCCCTCGGAAATAGATCGTCCCGCCCAGCATCGCCCGTCGGAGCCGATCGCGGAGCTGCCGCTGATGGCCGATGAGCCGCTGCTTCTCCTCGGTGACGAGCGACAGCTCCGCCTTGGTCTGCGCGGTGCGCTCCTTGCGGGCCAGCATCTGCTGCGAGCGGTGGATCTCGACCGTCTCGCGATCGATCGCGTCGTCGAGCGTGGCGGTCCAGAAGAGGGCCTTGGTCTCGGCCTGGCTGCGGGTCCGGTAGTCGGCGGCTCGGTCTTTGTACTCGTGGCCGGCCGCGGGGAGCTGCGCCTGCACCGTCACATCCCCGGCCTCAATCTCGCGGCCGTTGAGGTTCAAGCCGGCCGTGAAGATCTTGACGCCTTGGAGGGCATGGCTGGGCTGCGGCTCCCAGAGCTGGGCGATCGTCTCGGCGTGGATTCGCTGGATGTCCCCGGACTTCGCGGCGATCTTCGCCCGCTGGATCTCCCAGTCGTCCTCGGCCGGCGAGGGGATGCGGTAGCCGTCGCTACCCTGGCGGACCTGGTGCTTGCGGACCAGCTCTTCGAGGGCCTCCTTGACGACTGGGAGGAGCGAGTCGGCGTCGATGGCCGGGTGGAGCGTCGCGGCGATGTTCTCGGCGGTGCGGTGGACGCTCCGGACGAACTGCAAGAGGCAGACCGCCTTGCAGACGGCCGGTGCGATCGCCTCGAACTTGCGGTCAACCTTCCCGGCGACGCCGGCGATCTTGTCCCGAATCTCGCTGTCGATGTTGGTCGCCACGAGGTCGTAGATCTGGTCGATCGTGGCCAGTCTGCCGACCGGCTGATCGGCGAGGTTGACGGCCGGGTTGACCAGGAGCTGCTGAGCCAGCTTGATGATCGTCCGGTTCGCGCCGCCGACGTGCTTGCTAGCGCCCCCCTGGGTCCGCAGTCCCGACACGACCTGGATGATGAAATCGACCTGGTAGGGGAGGAGAGGATAGAGGTCCACGAACCGCTCGGCAGTCAGCTCGGGGAGGCGGATGTCGGCGGTCAGGTTTACGCTGCCGGCGAGCCGGGCCCGGCTCTCTTCGAACAGCCGGCGGAGCAAGGATTGGGCCTCCGCGTTCTTGGACAGGACTCGCCGACTCGTCACCTCGGAGATGTCCGAGGGCTCGAGATGGACCTGCAGCTCCTGCGGTAAGCGGTCCATCAGGCGGGCGAGCTCGACCCGCTTGTCTTCCAGGCCCCCGACCAGCTCGGTAAGCTTCTCCTGCGATGTTACGGCGATCCAGAACTTTCCGCGACCCACTCGCCCGAGGGCCTGGACGATCCCCTGGAGGTCAAGCATCTTCTGGACGTCCCGGGCGACGAACTGACCGACCTCGTCGATCACGAAGAGGAGCGACCGGCCTGGGCATCGCCGCTGGCCCAGCTCCTTGCAGCGCTGGGCCAGGAGGTTCGGGCTGATATCCGCCCGCGACGTCGCCGCCTTCACCCACGAGTCGGCGCTCGGGTAGGTGTCCCGGTCGAGCGTGTGCATGACCCGGCTGGCCTGATTCAGCGCCTTGGCGATCAATCCCTTCTCGCGGTCCCATTCGCGCTGAAATAGCTCGCGGTAAGTCGCCTTGAACCGATCCAGCAGGCCGTCCGCGTCCAGGGTGATCTCGAGCTCGGCGAGGTCCAGGTCGCGGGCGTAGCCCAGGGTTTCGAGGAGCTGCCTGTAGAGGATTTGCGTCAGGGTCTCGGTGGCGCGGATGCCCCTGTCGGTCGAGACGTCGAAGATCACCGCATGCGTGGGGATCTGCTCGCCGATGTTCTTGAGCAGGACCTTGATCTTCGAATCTCCGATCTGATCCGAGAATAGATCGGCGGCCCCCCGGCCCAGGATCGGCCGGTCCTCGACGGCCAGCCCCAGGAGCTTGGCGAAGCTGGATTTCCCCGAGCCGAAGAACCCGGAGATCCAGACACCGACTCCCTCGTGTGGCTTGTTCGGAGTCTCGCGGTAACGCTCGAGGATGATCGCGTAATGCTTCCGGATGGAGCCGGTCGCGATGTACTCGCCGATCTCATCGCGGAGGACCTCCTCCTCGACTTGGTCGACCTTGATGACTTCCTCGATCCGGCGCCGGATGTCGCTGGCGAAGAGCGATCCGATCGTCTGAGCCACCATGGCCCGCCCTTTCAGAAGATCTTGGGACGATAATTGTGCTCGGCGTCCAGGACGCCCATGAACCGGAGGCCCGCAGGGCCGTCGACCTCGCCCGGATAGAACAGTATGGTTGGTACCATGATCTTCCCCTTGAGCTGCTCGAGCAAGGAGAAGGTGCGATAAAAGGGGAACAGG
The DNA here is from genome assembly GCA_027451455.1 of Planctomycetales bacterium. Lineage (GTDB taxonomy): Bacteria > Planctomycetota > Planctomycetia > Isosphaerales > Isosphaeraceae > JAKAUH01. The sequence continues at coordinate 13,576 of DAIDJI010000002.1, forward strand.
GCGCCGACGCGGACGATGAAGCACAGGTCCCGCGATGGATCAAATTGACTCGGGACGGCCTCGGCGACGAGCTGGTCGAGCGGCCGATAGCGGCTCAATGTCTCGTGGACGGTCTCGATGACCTTCTCGATCCCGACGCTGCGCTCGGCCTCGACCTGATCATCCAGCGGGAACACCTCATCCAGCGCGGCCTGGAGCCGCTCGGCTAGCGAGATGGTCGTGATCTGTTTCCCCTTCTGTTCGAGCCGGGTCCTCAACAAAAATAGCTCACCGCGGATCGCGAACTCGTCCGAGGCCGGGTAGTGGAAGATGGCGAAGGGCATGTCGTGATAGGCGCTGATCGCTGGCCGGGGATCCGGTGATTCCAGGATCGGCTCGAGCCGGGTCTTCAGCCGTTCCCTCCAGTCGCTCATGCGCAGAGCCTCCGGGCGAATTCCATCGAGGAGCCGAACGGCAATTCGAGCTGGGCGAGGCTCCCAGCGACCTCGTAGTGCACCTTGCGGAACTGGTGCAGGCGGAATATCGCCTGCTCGACGTCGCCTGGGTCCATCAGGTAGAGCCGCCACTCGGGCGACTCGATGATCTTGCGGGCATTCGGCTCGCCCTCGGCGATGGCGTGAAGCACGTAGAGGAAGCTCTCATCCGGCAATTGGTACGAAGCGAAATGCCTGGTCGTCCCGCCGCGTAGCAGCCCGAAATCGGCCGCCAGCCGGAGCAGACCGACGGCCATCCGCCGCCGGGTTGATTCGCTCCATCCCGCCGCCTGTCGCGTCGGTCCGGATTCGAGCGTGGCGAAGTAATCGAGGACGTTCTCAGTTCGGATCGCATACCGCCCGGCCTCGAATTCCGCGAAGAGCCAACGCACCACGAAATCGCGGAGCAGGAACTCGTCGCGGGTAATGTGCCAGAAGAGGATTGGCGTCCAGACCTCGATCGGGCATCGCGCCTGGGCCAGCATGACGAGCGCCCGATCGTAGCTGGCCGGCGCGAACCGCCGATGGAGGACCTTGATGACATCGCGGAGCCAGTTCGCGCTCCGTGCGCCGAGGGAGTTGGCTCGCCGGATGCGATCGAAGTTCTCGTCGTCGGTCTCCTCGAAATCCCAGTCGCGGAACGCGGCGTAGGTCTCTGGGATCAGCGATCCCTTGATAATCGTGAACGTCGAGATCTCCGACGACCGAGCTCGGGGCATTGCGGTCACCCCCCCAGACGCGTGTAAGGGACGGCCAGTTCCCCCGGCTCTCCTCGGAAGAAGCCGAGCGCAAGCCGGGTCAGGATTCGGTCACTCGGTCGGTGCTCGCCCGAGATCGGCACGGCGCGATTCTCCGAGGCGCGCCGGAGTTGCTGGACCTCTAGAAGGGTTGCGTCGTCCGTAAGCCCGAGGCGGCTGGCCTCTTGCAGAAAGTCCTTGCTCTGGGGCACCTGGATCGCCGCGAAGTATGGGGCCCAGGAATCCGCATGCTCGATCCATCGCGGCCACTCGGATTCGAAACGGTCCTCGACCTCGGCGGGTAGGCTCCAGAGCGTCATCGACCGAGGCGGATCGAAGACCTCTCGGCATCGGTGCGCCGCAACCGCGAACGCGACCCTTGCCTGGGCGAACGCGTGAGTCCTGGGGAATCCGCGTTTCACGGCGATCTCACCGAGGCGACCGAGTATCCCCCGAATATTCCACCAGCGGAAATGATCCATCTCGCCGAATCTCGCGACGAGAAGCCGCAGCTTCATGAGTCGCTCGAAGTTCACTGCTTGATCAGAGGCTTGCAGCATAGCATTTTTCTGCTGTGAGACAAGTCATTACCGCGGCAGAGCGCCCAAGAAGACGCCGCTACGAAGAGCGAGGCTCCGACGCAACCTATCACCTCAATGAGGATCGTGTTGCCCGGTGGCGGTCAGTGCCTGGCCGCGGTTAGCCGGGCCTTGAGGCGATGAGATGGTAATGGGCAGCGACTGCCCAATCAAGGAAGCGATCCCATGCGAGGCTCGCGCCCGACACCAATAATCCGCGAAATGCTCAAATCTATTTCTTTTGGTACAGGCTGTCCCGATAGGGCGGCGGTAGAAGTAACCCCAATCAGCGAACGGAGGTTGAATGGCGGCGGGGCCTCCTTGGAATGCAACCACTATAGGCATACCAACCGGCCCATGATGCCGAGGAGTACCCCGGCGGGAACGCGGCCTCCACCGACATCCGTGTCAAGCCCCTGGCCCCAGGCCAAGACGTCCTTACCGAGGTCCTTGTGGGCGATGTCCATCGCATGTTGGTCCGGGCTGTCAAGGCCGAGTCTGCGACCTTGATTGAGACCTACGCTCAGCTCAGGTACATGGCCGTAAGCCGGTAGATGGTCCGCAACGGCCGCCTGCCTGAACGGACCATCCAGACGGTTCTGAAGGCTATCGAGGGCCAGTAGCCCTGGATCCGCGATGGCGGGCCCGCCAGACAGCGGGAAGCGTTCACGCGGGTCGGGCTGGGGCCGGAGGCGACTCTTCGGCAAGGCTACGCGATCGTCCGGGACGACAGTGGCCGCCCGCTCGCGACCAAGAGCGAGGCGGAGGAACGAACCGACCTGGAGCTCCAGTTCCAGGACGGCCGGTTGCGGGTCAAGAACGAGGTGCTGGCGAGGGGGCCGGAACGATGAGTGAGCAGGAGCTCGATAGCGCGAGCTTCAACAAGAACTATCGGGTTTTGAAGGAGACCGCCGACTGGCTGTCCAGGCAGGAGGAGCCGGACATCGACCAGCTCGTGCCGCGGGTCGAGCGGGCGATGCAGGCGTACCGGATCTGCCGGGATCGGCTCGATCGGGTGATGGAGACGCTCGGGCAGTACCTGTCCGACGCCGGAAGCCAGGCCGGGGACGGCAGGCCCGATCCGGGGGTAGATGGGGCGGTCCCGGTCGGGGGGAACTGGTTGACGGGGCGGGATGGTGAACTAGACGGGTCTGCGTTCTGACTCGAGTTTCGCCCGGCCGGATCGCATTCGGCCTTGGGGGACCCGGCCCAACGCGATAGTGGAAGTGTCTGTGGAAGTATCGTGATGGCCCATGGTGGCTCGCGGTGTCGCCGAATGGCCTCGCTGGCGCAAAGAAAAGCCCCGGGCGAATCGCCCGGGGCTTTCCTCAACTTGTTAATCTGAAGGACTTTGGCTCAGATTGTCTCGTCCTGGCAGTGCCGAAGAGAGGACTTGAACCTCCACGGGCATGGTTAGCCCACTAGGACCTGAACCTAGCGCGTCTGCCAATTCCGCCACTTCGGCCTGCACCCTATTAAAGGGACCTGAATCTCCGGCGTCAAGAGCGCGCGAACACGGTAAATGGGCGTAGCAAGGACCCAGTCGCGGAGCGCGCCCCGCGATTGCTTCGAGTCGAGCGGAATGCGACAATCACGCCCGTCCCGAGACCCGACCGAGTCGCGGAGGTTGACCCAGCATGTTCCACGATCTCTCCAGCGCGACCCGATTCGCACTCTGCATGATGGGGTTGATGATGAGCACCACGGCCGCCAGCGAACCCAACGGCCGGGCCGGCGACGACGACGAGGCTCGTCGGTTCATCCAGGAGCATGAGCAATCCGTCCGACCACTCGAAATCCAGGCCGCGCTGACCTGGTGGAACGCGAATGTCACAGGCCGCGACGCCGACTTCCAGGCCAAGGAAGAGGCCCAGAACCGCCTCGATGCCGCCCTCGCCGATCGCGGCCGCTTCGCCAGGCTCAAGGCGCTGAAGGAAAGCCCGCCCAAGGACCCGATCGTGGCGCGCGAGATCGCCGTCCTTTATCTCCAGTATCTCGAAAAGCAGGTCGATCCCGAACTGCTCAGGAAGATCACCGCGAAGGCCAACGGCATCGAGCAGGCGTTCAACGCCTATCGCGCCGACGTCCGCGGCAAGAAGCTCACCGACAGCGAGGTCCGGCGCATCCTCAAGGAATCCCGAGACCCCGCCGAGCGCAGGGCCGTCTGGGAGGCCAGCAAGGGAGTCGGACCGATCGTCGAGGCCGATCTCAGGGCGCTCGTGAAGCTCCGCAACGAGGCCGCCCGGAAGTTGGGATTCGCCAACTTCCACGCCCTCCAGCTTCACCTGGCCGAGCAGTCGCAGGAGGACGTGCTGCGGATCTTCGACGAGCTGGATGCGCTGACGCGCGAGCCGTTCCGCAAGCTGAAGCTCGAGATCGACGCGAAGGTCGCCGACCAGTCCGGGATCGCCGCCGCCGACGTACGGCCATGGCACTATCACGACCCGTTCTTCCAGGAATCCCCGGCCATCTTCACCGCGGATTTTGACGGCGTCTATGCCCGCGCCGACATCCTCGACCTCTGCCGGCGGTTCTACGCCGGGATTGGCCTGCCGATCGACGACGTGATCGCCCGTAGCGACCTCCGCGAGAAGCCGGGGAAGAGCCCGCACGCCTTCTGCACCGACATCAATCGCGAGGGGGACGTCCGCGTGCTCGCCAACATCGTCGCCAACGAGTACTGGATGGGCACGATGCTGCACGAGCTGGGGCACTCGGTCTACAGCAGCCGCAACATCCCTCGCGCCCTCCCCTACGTCCTGCGGACCGAGGCGCACATCCTCGCGACCGAGGGAATCGCGATGCTGTTCGAGCGATTCTCCAAGGACGCCGACTGGCTCCAGGCCATGGGCGTCTCCGTCCCCGACCCGGCCGCGTTCGACAGGGCCGGCGCGCGGATGCAGCGTGCCAAGCTGCTCGTCTTCTCGCGGTGGTGCCAGGTGATGTTCCGGTTCGAGAAGGCGCTTTACGAGAACCCCGATCAGGACCTCAATACCCTCTGGTGGGACCTCGTCGAGAAGTATCAGATGGTCCACCGCCCCGAGGGTCGTAACGCACCGGACTACGCCAGCAAGATCCATATCGTCAGCGCACCGGCGTACTACCACAACTACCTGCTCGGCCAACTGTTCGCCGACCAGGTGCTGCACGCCATCGCGCGGGACGTCCTGGGCGGCGTGGATCCCTCGCGGGCGAACTTCGTCGGCAAGCCGGCCGTGGGCGATTACCTCAAGAATCGGGTCTTCGCCCCCGGCCGATCGCTCGACTGGAACGCGCTAACCCGCCACGCGACCGGCGAGCCGCTCAATGCCAAAGCGTTCGCCGCCGAGATCGGGCGCGAGTGAGCCAGGCGGCATAAGCTGCCGGGAAGCCGTGAGGAAATGGGGACCGGCACCTCGACAATCCGGATCCAGTCCCCACTTCGTCTACGGCCCGTAAGAGCACGAAGCCGACCTCACTCCGCGATCGTCAGGACCTCTAGCCGCGAGGGCATCGACGCCTCGTGGTAGATGCGCTGGGTCGCCTTCTGGAAGTCGGCCTCGGTGGCATTGTTGATGTCGACGAACTTCTGCGGGTTGCGATCCACCAGCGGGAACCAGGTGCTCTGGATTTGCACCATGATCTTGTGGCCCTTCTGGAAGGTATGGGAGACGTCCTGGAGCCGAAAATTGACGGGTGTGGGCTGGCCGGGGACGAAGGGCTCGGGCTTCGAGAGGCTGTTGCGGAACTTGCCCCGCATCACGTCGCCGCGTACGAGTTCCTCGTAACCGCCGAACTTCACCTGTGCATTCGGGTTGTCATCCCCGCCCGCGTTATTGGGGAACACGTCGATTAGCTTGATGATCCAGTCCGAGTCGGTGCCCGACGTCGAGACAAACAACCGCGCCTGGATCGGGCCGGCGATGGTGACGTCCTCCTTCAGCGGCTCGCCCTCGTAGACCACAACATCCGGCCGGCGCGAGGCGACCCGCTGGTCGCGGATCATGTAATCGCCGAGCATCCCGAAGGCGATTTCCTCGGTGTATTCGACCGGATGGGCGGGGTCGCTGATGTATTCGTCGTAGAGCCCCGGCTGCGGGCCTCCCGCGACCGCCGCGGGCGGGTCGAACCCGAGCTTGCCGCCGGCCTGGAGGAAGACCGACCGAGGTTTGGCCGATTTCGGCGGCCAGGTCTCGAACTCACGCCAGCGGTTCGAGCCGGTCTCGAAGACCCAGGCCTCGGGGAACTTCGGCGACCCCTGATCCTTGAGGAAGTGCTGGAAGAAAGGGAACTCGATCTTCTCGCGATAGTACTCGGCGGTCTTCGCGTGAAACGGCACGTGCGCCAGGGACGAGCCGTCGCCGAACGACCAGCCGCCGTGCCGCCAGGGGCCCATCACGACCATGTTCGTGATCCCGGGGCTCGACGCCTCGACGTTCTTGTACGTCTCGAGGGCGCCGAAAAGGTTCTCGGCGTCATACCAGCCGCCGACGGTCATCACGGCCGGGCGGATTCTTCTCAGGTGGCGCCGGATGTCGCGCGCCTGCCAGAAGTCGTCGTACGTCCCGTGCTGCATCATCTCGTTCCAGAACGGGATGCCGTCCTTGAAATAACGATTGTTGACGTTCGCCAGCGGCCCCAGGCGCAGGAAGAATTCGTAGCCGTCCGGCGTGCCGGGGCGAAATCGCGGCGCTCGCGACTGACCGGGTTCGACCCTGGGCCGGCCGAACGACGCGAGGAAATTGAAGGCGTGCGGCAAGAATAGCGCCCCATTGTGGTGCCAGTCGTCGCCGGCGAACCAGTCGGTCACGGGCGCCTGCGGCGACGCCGCCTTGAGCGCCGGATGGGCGTCGATCATGCCGGCGTCGACGTAGAAACCGGGATACGAGATGCCCCACATGCCGACGCGGCCGTTGTTGTTCGGGATGTTCTTCAACAGCCAGTCGATCGTGTCATACGTATCGGTGCTCTCGTCGATGTCGGTCGGCTTTTCCTTCCTGTCGAGGTGCGGCCGCATGTTGACGAACTGACCCTCGGAATGCCCGAGGCCGCGGACGTCCTGGTAGGCGACGATGTAGCCTTCCTTGCAGAAGTGAATCGACGGCCCGACGTTGGCCCGGTAGGCGTCGGCCCCGTACGGTCCGACCCCGTAGGGAGTGCGCATCAGCAGGATCGGGTACTTGTGCGACGTGTCTTTCGGCACGTAGATCGACGTGAATAGCTTCACGCCGTCGCGCATGGCGATCATCTGCTCCTGCTTCGAATAGTGCTGCTTGACATAGTCGACGCCCTGCGCGGCCAGGGGCGCGGGGGAAATCAGGCTCAGGGCGACCAGCATCGCCCACGACCCCAGCAGACCATATCGCCGACATCTCCGCATGTTCGCGACTCCTCTTCGTCTTCGTCGCCCCGGCTCATCAGCGAGCGGGCCGATCGCAAGCGGCCCACGCTCGCGGTGCCCGCGACGAGGTGAGAAGAGGATAGGATAATCGCGACGGCGGGGAGAGTCAGCGCCCCAGGCCGAGGCGTTCGCGGTGATACGCCAGCCGATCGGCCGGGCTCATTCGGGTGAAGTCCGGGATTCCGTTGGAATGAGGCTTCCCATTCCGGCCGGAGTCGCGAGCGGGCTGAAGGTAACGCGAGACCGGGTATGACTCGGTGACGAGCGACCGCCGCTCCGTCGTCGGGCAGGCACAGGCGCCGTGATCGTCATGGTGGCTGCCGTTGGACGCGGCCTTCGACTGGCACGGACAGGCCGCAGCCTGGCCGGCTGGCGCGACCGCTGAAACGATCGACGGCGCCGGAGCCGGCGCCTGAGGCTTCGGCGCTCCATTGGCCGCGGCCGTCGTGCTGGTGCCGGCGTAGCTCATCGACTGGTCGGTCACTTTCAGGTCATCCTCGAGGCTGCGGGTCGGCTTCAGCCCCAGCCGGCCGAGGACGCCGTGGTACGCCTTGACGGCCTCGACCGGGCCGACCGCCCCCTCGACGATCAGCCGGAGGAAGTGGACGAACGCGAGCTGGTTCTCGGCGTGGTTGATCTTCCGGCCGAAGAGCGCGACCTTGGCCCCGTACTTCTGCGCGTCGTGCAGGAGCTGGAAGGCGTCGCGCGTGGTCCCGGCCGAGCCTCCCAGGATGCCGACGATCAGGTTCGGGTCGAAGCGGACGAGCTCCTCCATCGCCTTCGGACCGTGGTAGACGATCTTGAGGAAGTCCGGACGCCCGGCGGGCCCGACGCCCGCGAGCATCCGGGTGATCATGTCGTTGAGATAGTGCGGCAGGACCTCGGGCGCGACGGCATTCGGCACGTTCGGGTCGAACACCTCGAGGAAGTAGCGGAAGCCCTTCCGTTCGGCCTCCTCGCGGAACTCGTGGAACCGCACGAGCGTCTCGAGATCGCGCTCGAGGTCGTTGTTGAACGTCACGCTGTAAAGGCCGAGATTCGCGCCAAGCTTGCGCTCGTCGGGCGAGCAATCGAGGTGCCCGCACTGGGCGTGATCGATGCTGGCCGTGCGGAACGGGCGGGCGGCCGACTGGGTATAGGCCGAGCCGCGGGCCAGATGGATGTCGGTGGTGTCATTGGCGCGGATCGCCGGCGTGACGGGTGAGTCGTCGAACAGCCGCTCGCCGAACGTCAGCGCGTGGTTCGAGCTGGCGGACATCAGCATGATGTCCACCAGGCCCGAGCGGGTGATCAGCCGCATCTGGTCGCGGTATTCCTGCAAGGTCTTGAAACGGACCTCGCCGGCGTGCAGCTCGGGCGACTGGCCGGGCGCGCCGAGGCCGAGGGCCATGTCGGCGTCCTTGGCGTCGGCGAGGATGAACTCGCGGCAATTCGGATTGGCGTGGATCGCGGCCAACTTCCGATCGAGCGACTTCTGCATGGCGTCACCGTCCCCCGTTGCCCAGCCCCGAGATCGTCACCCGGGCCTTGCCGGTGGACCCGTTGCCACTGCTGCCGCCAGCGCCCATCGTCACGCGCACGGGGCGCGAACCGTTCGCCGAAGGAGCAGCGACGTTGCCGCCTGGACGCGAGGACGACGAGGCACCGGCGCCCGCGCCGGCCGACTTCGCCGCCGTTCCCGCGGCCCTGGGATTGGCCTTGAAGACGGCCTCGATTGTCTCGCGGAGCACCTGCCCCGAGTGCTGGAGCGCCGAGGTTTCCTTGGGCCAGAGCTCGATCTCGAGCTGCTTCTCGACGCCCTTGCGCCCGACCACCGTCGGCACCGACAGGCAGACGTCGCGGATGCCATAAGGCCCATCGACCAGCGACGAGACCGGCAGGATGCGCTTCTGGTCCAGCGCCGCCGAGTGGATCACGTCGCGGATCGAAAGTCCCACCGCGAACCCCGCACCACCCTTGAGCTTGATGACCTCGGCACCGCTGCCGCGGGTCCGCTTCAGGAGCGCCTCGGCCGTCGTGGAGTTCCAGCCCGGATACCGCTCGAGCGGCAGGCCGGCGGCCTGCGCGGTCGACCAGATCGGCACCATGCTGTCGCCGTGCTCGCCGAGGATCAGCGCGGTGACCTGAGTCGGCGGCAGGCCGATCCCCTCGGCGATCAGGCTGCGAAATCGCGCCGTGTCGAGCACCGTGCCCAGCCCGATGACCTGCGTCGCGGGCAGATCGAGCTGGCGGGCAGCCAGGTAGGTCAGCACGTCGACCGGGTTCGACACGACCAGGATCAGAGCGTCTCGCTTGAGCCCGGCGGCGGAGACCTGGCCGAGGATGTTCAGGAACAACTCGACATTGCGGTTGATCAGGTCAAGGCGGCTCTCGTCCGGCTTGCGCCGGAGCCCGGCCGTGATGACGATCGCGTCGCTCTCGGGGATCGCCTCATAGCCGGTGGCCCGGATGCGCTGGTCGGCGACCAGCGAGGCCCCATGCAGAAGGTCGAGCGCCTGGCCCTTGACCTGGTCGGCGTTGAGGTCGATCAGGTCGATCCCGCTGACGATCCCGCCGCACTGGAGGGCGAAGGCAGCGGACGAGCCCACGAGCCCCCCGCCGCCGATGATGCTGACTTTCATGGCCCCTCTCCTCTTTGTCTCTCTTCCGCTGCCTTCAAGTATCTTTCGTCGCCCCGGGCCCCTCGCGCCTATCTCCTCTGAAGGGCCTGCATGACCTGATCGGTGATCGCCCGGACCAGGGCCTCGGAGTCGGGCCCGCCGCTCGATGCGTGGCCGTTGCTCGACGGCTGCGCGGAGGGCTTGTTGCCGGACGGAACCGACGAATTGCCGGACGAACTGCCGTACGACTGGAGCGGTGCCGGCGAGGGCGTGATGGCTCCCTCGATCGGCGATTTGTAGGGCAGGCTGTCGGCGATCTTGGGATGGATGAACACGCGGGGCTCGGGCGGACACTCCTCGTAGCCCTCGCGGAACAGGCTGTTGCCGCAGAGGTCGCAGTTCTCCAGCCCGAGCTCGAGGCGGGGGTCGGCGATCCCCAGGCCCGGCTTGAGTCGGAGCAGCTCGGCGGCCTTCTCGTCGGAGTAGTAGTTCACGCGGCCGATCTGGCGGGCGAGGATCAGGATGCGGCAGTAGGCGTCGATGATCTCGGTCTTGAAGTAGGCGTCCTCGAGGTCGCTGCCGTAGGTCAGCGTCCCGTGATTCGCGAGCAGGATCGTGTCGGTATCCTTGACGAACGGGAGCACCGTGTTGGCGAAGCCCTGGCCGCCGGGGGTCTCGTAGGGCGAAATCGCAACCTCGCCCAGGAAGACCTCGATCTCGGGAAGCACGCACTTGGGGATCGGCTCGCGGGCGACGGCGAACGCCGTGGCATGCGGCGGGTGGCAATGGACCACCGAACGGACGTCCGACCGCGCCTTCATGACTGTCAGGTGGAGCAGGATCTCGCTGGAGCGCTTCCGCTTCCCCGAGACCTGCTTGCCGTCGAGGTCGACGATGCAGAGATCATCCGGCTTCATGAAGCCCTTCGAGACGCGGGTCGGCGTGCAGAGCACCCGATCCTCGTCCAGGCGGTAGCTGATGTTGCCGTCGTTGGCCGCGGCGAATCCCTTGTTGTAGACCCGCCGGCCGATCTCGCACATCTGCTCGCGCAGCTTCCACTCGTTCATCACCGCGCCGTTGCTGTTCATGGGATCCTCTCGGGAATCGGGAGGGATGGCGGGTCCCGGGATTCCGGACTCGAACCTTCGTTTAGACGAATATCTGGTCGATCAGGCAGGCGCAGAACGCATCCACGGGCGTTTTGGTCTTGCCGAACGGATTGGCCGCCTCGCGGCCCTCGCTGATTGCGATGATGCTGCCCGGGCCGGCGCCCAGGTTGTCGAAGACGACGACCTCCTCGCCGCGGGCCGGAGAGTCCTCGGTCAGGGCGGCCAGGGGCATCGGCAGGGCGATCAGGAAGCGGCCGCCCCGGAGACTCGGGTGCAGCCGCGACATCGTCACTCGACCGATCACCTCGCCGATTCGCATCACCACCTCGTCGGTCGGGTTTCTCGCCCGACCGGGCTAACAACCGTCAGGCGGGAAAGCCTGACTTACTTCGAATCCGGAAGCCCCATCACGCTCCATCGCCCCGGGGTGTTCGGCCCGAGGAGCTTCTGCAAGGCCGCGCCGTCGTTGGTCAACAGGACCCGGTCGCCGCGCCCGGCGCCCAGGCGGTCGAAGGCCAGTACCGGCTCGCCATCCGGGCCGCCGGCGGCGGTCTCGAGCTGAACGATGAGGAGCCGCTCGCTCTCGAACGTCGGATGCTTGAGCGTGGACGTCGAGGTGCCCACAACGCGGCCAAGCTGCATTTCAGACGAACCTCATACCGCCCACCAGGCTGGTCCTGCGCTGGCGGGTGAAGGTGAGTGGGGTGGTCACGCCCTCGCCGGTCGGGCCCGCGATCGAGAACGATAGCTCGCCCTCGCCGCCAAGGCCGAGACCCGCCACGCAGGGGCCATTCACGACGAAAATGGTGCAGTCCATGATCTTGCCCATCTTCGACATGACCGACGTATCGCGAGAGTGCAGGATGGCCGTGTGGCCGTAGCCCTGCTCGCTCTCCCTGGCCAGTGCGATGGCGCGATCGACGTTGGGCACGCGGACGAATGGGATGAACGGCATCATCTGCTCGTGACCGACGAACGGATGCTCGGCGCCCGTCTCGGCGAACAGGATCTCCGTGCCATCGGGGACCCGGACTCCGGCATACTGTCCCAGCACGGCCGGATCCTTGCCGATCAGGTCCTTGTTGACGTGGAGCGCCCCGTCGTTCCCCTTCTGGAACGCGGCCTGCGTCAGGGCATCGACCTGGCTCGCGGAGAGGCGGAAGCCGCCGTGGCGGGCCATCTCTTCCATCAGAGCGTCGAAGATGGGGGCCACCGCGAAGACCTGCTTCTCGCCGATGCAAAGCAGGTTGTTGTCGTAGGAACCGCCTGCGATGATCGACTTTGCCGCGTTCTCGAGGCAGGCCGTGGCGTCGACGACGACCGGCGGATTGCCCGGCCCGGCGACGATCGCCCGCTTGTTGCTGGCCAGCGCCGCCCGCGCGACGGCAGGACCTCCGGTGACGACCAGCAGCCGCACCCCGCGGTGCTTGAACAGGTCATTCGCCGATTCGAGCGTCGGCGGGTCGATGATCGTCAGCAGGTTGTCGAGGCCGATCGACTCGCGGATCGCCCGGTTGAACCGGCGAACGCCCTCGGCGGCGATCTTCATGCCCGAGGGATGGGCGTTGAAGACCACGGTGTTGCCCGAGGCCAGCATGTTGATCGCGTTGCCGGCCAGCGTGGGCAGGCTGTGCGTCACCGGCGTGATGGCGCCGATGACGCCGAACGGGGCGTAGTCGGTGAGCGTCAGCCCGCCGTCTCCCGCGTCGTTGTCGGTGCGGAGGTACTCGACCCCGGGCACGCGAGGGATCGCGTCGCGAAGCTTGCCGATCTTGTGGTCGAGCCGGCCGATCTTGGTTTCCTCGAGCTCCAGCCGCCCCAGCTCCTCAGCCTGCTCGACGCAGATCTTGCGGATGCAGTCGATCGCCTTCTTCCGGTCCTCGAGAGGGCGGGTGCGGAAGGCGCGGAAGGCCGCGTCCGCCGCCGCGACCGCCTCGTCGGCCGAGGCAAAGATGCCCAGGGTGCCTGACGAGCGGCCCCCTGCCTTGCCGTTGCCGGGGGTGGACCCGTTGCCCATCTGGGCCAGGACCTCCTGGACGACGTTGCGGATGATGTCTTCGGTCATTTGCATGGCGGGCACCGTGACCTGGAGAGTTCAGTTCAATTGTTCGCGGATGTTTTTGTTTAGCGTCGGTGCGCTATTCCTGCCGGTCGAGGCCTCGAGCTGGTGGGCGATGCCCACCCTACGAAGTCTTCGCGCGGGTCGAGAAGATCTCCTGCCCGCCGATGTCGACCGTGTCCACCAGACCGATGACCACCGCGTCGATCGGCAGCTTATCTGTCTCGGGCGTCAGGCGGGCGCTCGAGCCCTGGCAGATGAGCACCATCTCGTCGAGGCCGGCACCCAGGGTGTCGACCACGACGAACGTGCGGCCGGTGGGCACCAGCCGGTCGCGCGCCTTGTCGTCGACCCGATAGGGCTCGACGGTCAGGAGCTTGTGCCCCGTCATCGACGCGACCTTCTGGGTTGCCACCACGCTTCCCGTCACCCTGGCCAGAAACATCGAGCCGGCGCCCTCATTTCACTTGGACTTCGTCTTGCCCTGGAGCACCTCGCGCGACTGCCGCGCGACGACGATCTCCTCGTTGGTCGGAACGGTCCAGACCTGCACCCTCGAGCCCGGCGTGGACACGACGCGCTCGACAGGTCCGGAGGCATTGAGCGTGGGATCGAGCTCGATGCCGAACCAGCCCAGGTCGCGGCAGACGCCCGAACGGATCACCGACGAGTTCTCGCCGATTCCTCCGGTGAACACGATCGCGTCCGCGCCCCCAAGCTCGACGAGGAATGCGCCCAGGTAGTGGCGGATCGCGCCGACGAACTGGTCGATGGCCAGTTGAGCCCGCGCATCGCCTGCCGCCGCCGCGGCCTCGATATCGCGGAGGTCGCGCCCCGCGCATCCGACTCCTTCGAGCCCCGACTGATTGGCGAGGATGTCGAGGACCTCGTCGAGGCTCTTGCCGGTCTCGCGGAGGATCACGGGCAGGGCGAAGACGTCGAAGTCGCCCACGCGGTTATTGTGCGGCAGGCCGGACTGCGGACTCATCCCGAGGCTACACCCGACGGATTCGCCGTTGCGAATGGCGCAGAGCGACGAGCTGCCGCCGAGGTGGCACGAGATGACCTTGATATCCTGGCGCCCCATCAGCTCAGGCATCCGCCACGAGATGTAGCGGTGACTGGCCCCGTGGAACCCCCAGCGGCGGATCCCCAGCTCGGTCGCCCAGGCGTCGGGGATGGCGTAGCGCTGATTGGCCTCGGGAATCGTCCGGTGGAAGCCGGTCTCGAATGCGGCCACGAGCGGCAACTGCGGGAACCGCTCGCGGAGCATCCGCATGGCGCGGGTGTACGGCGGGTTGTGGGCGGGGGCAACGTCGGCGAAGGCCTCCATCGCCGCGAGCACGGCCTCGTCAACGACGTGCACGCCGGTCAGGTTCTTGGCGTGCACGGCCTTGAACCCGATCGCCGAGACCTCGGAGGCGTCGGCGAGCACGCCGATCTCGGGGTCGGTGAGCTGGTCCAGGCAGAGTCGCACCGCCTCGCCGTGATCGGCGATCGGCCCGACCTGCTCGCGCTCGCCCTTCGGCGACTTCGTGACGACCTTTGCATTGGGCGAGCCGATGCGCTCGATCGCCCCGCGGGCCAGGACCGGCTCGGCCGGGTCGTCCATGTCGAAGAGGCGGTACTTGAAGCTGGTGCTACCGAGGTTGGCGACGAGGACTTTCACGATTACTGGCCTCCGGTGAAGGCCCGGACCACGGCCGGATCCGGCCGCGGGATGACGTGGGCGGCCCGCAGCTCGCCGACGCGGCCGGCGGCGTCCGCCCCGGCCTCGACCGCGGCGCGGACGCTGCTGACATCCCCGCGGATCATCACGCTCACCACGCCGCCGTCGAGCTTCAGCACGCCGCCGGACAGCTCGACGCTCGCCGCCTTGAGCATGGCGTCGACCGCATGGATCAGCCCGACCAGGCCGAACGTCTCGATCAGCCCCAGGGCGTTACCGTTCATGGTTCTCTGGCTCCCCCTCAGGTCATTTCATTCTGGTGTGGTGATGCGGGCATCCTGCCCGGGTCGATGCCTGGCGCCGGTTCGGCCTCAGGCGTTCAGAAAGGTTCGCAGGACGGCCTCGTCGGGCCGGGGGATGACGTGCGCGCTGATCAGCTCGCCGACGCGGCCGGCGGCCTCGGCTCCGGCCTCGACGGCCGCGCGGACGCTGCCGACGTCGCCCCGGACCACCGTCGTGATGAACGCGCCGCCGACCTGCACGCGGCCGGCCAGCGTCACGTTGGCCGCCTTGAGCATCGCGTCCGTGCCCTCGATCATGCCGACGAGACCCTTGGTCTCGATCAGCCCGATGGCGTCGCCGCCGAATCCGTTCCCGTTACCGCCGACCCGCGAGCCGGCTCGCTGGACTGTCGCCATGGGTTCAGGCTCCGTCGCTCTTGGGGGTCTTGGAAGAGGTCGCAGCCGCCGCGGGCGTCCTGGCGAAGGTCAGGACGCCGCCCAGGTCCTCGTGCGGGCGGGGGATCACCTGCACGCTCACGACCTCGCCGATCCGGCTGGCCGCCGCGGCGCCGGCATCGACGGCCGCCTTGACCGCGGCCACGTCGCCGGCCACGAAGGCCGTCACCAGGCCGCTGCCGATCTTCTCCCAGCCCACGAGGTCCACGTTCGCCGCCTTCACCATCGCGTCGCTGGCTTCCACCAACGCCACGAACCCCTTCGTCTCGATCATGCCGAGCGCTTCGAGTGTCGCCGAGGCCATGTCAGGCCCTCCTTTATCCGATTCCGATCATTTTCTGTCAGTCAATCAGCTCAGACACAGTACGATCCGTAGCCCAGTCATCCCGTGGCGTCCGTCCCCGTTCCCGCCCGCCGGGGTCCGTCCGGAGCCGGCTCACGCCTTGATCAACGTGACCCGGCTGGCGTGCGGCAAGTCGCAGCCGTTTGCCTCATCGGTGTCGATGTGCACCTCCAGCTTCCAGTCGGGGTTCGTCCGCACCAGCAGCCCCTCGAGAACCGAGGGACACGGGCTCTCGACCCGCATGTTCATCCGGTCGAGGTGCTTGACGCCGTAATACTCGGCGTCGCGCGTCCCCATGTGGACGTGCCGCTCGGCCCGGATGACTCCCTGCTTCAGCTCGAGCGTCCCCCTGGGGCCGATCAGCAGGCA
>DAIDJI010000003.1 GCA_027451455.1 Planctomycetales bacterium
ACCGCGCCGCCGCCGCCTCGAGGGCCCGCCAGATCGAGGTCGACCGGGTCCTGCTGGAGGAGCTGGAATCCGTCCGAGGCGCAAGAGTCATCCACCGCGAGCTGAAACGGACGGACGACGACTATGCCCGCGCCTTCCTCAACGCCGGGCTCGACCTCGACACAACCGCCCCCGATGAGGCCGGCCGATGGGTCGCCTCGCGATCCGATCCCGTCGAGATCGCCGGATACCTCGACGATTGGGCCTACGTCCGCCGGGCCAGGCACCGGCCCGAGGCCGACTGGCGGCGGCTGGTCTCCGTCGCGCGCCGGGGCGACCCCGATCCGTGGCGCCTCGCGCTCCGAGAGCAAGTCGGCAAGGACGACCCCTCGGCGATCGCCCGCTTCCGCCGGATGGCCGAGACCCCCGGGCTGGAGGATCAACCCGCGCCGGCCCACCTCCTGCTGGCCCGTCAGCTCAAGTTCGACTGCGGCGACTCCGAGATGGCGGCCTCGGTCCTGCGCAGGGCCGCCCGACGCTATCCAGGCGACTTCCGGGTCCACTTCGAACTGGCCTGCGCCCTGGGCCAACCCGTGGAAGAGCACGTCTACAGCGACGACCTCTTCCCCGACCCGCAGGAGGCCGTCCGGCACCTGGCCACGGCCGTCGCCATCCGGCCCCGAAGCGTCTCCACGCACCTCGTCCTCGGCTCGGCCCTGCTCGCCCAGAGACGGCCCGAAGAGGCGGTCGCCGAGGCCCGAGAGGCCGTTCGAATCCATCCCGACGATCTCTCAGCCCGTTCCTCGCTCGCCAATAGCCTGCGGTGGGCCGGCCGCCTGGAAGAAGCCGAGGCCGAAGGCCGCGCGGTGATGGAAGCCCATCCCGACGATGCCTCGATCCGAGAAAACTTCGCCACCATCCTGCGTGATCGGGGCGATTTCGACGGGGCCATCCGCGAGTATCGCGAGTCGATCCGACTGAGGCCCTCCGAGTTTTCTCATCACCGGGTCCTCCTCGGGATAGCCAAGGCCTTCCAGAAAAAGGGCGAATACACCGAGGCCCTCGCCCAGATCCGAAAAGTCCAGCAGATGGGCCCGAACCTCGTCCCCGACTACTGGCATCCCGCGGCCTGGGTCGTCCACATCGAACGCATGGCCTCGCGGACCTCTCGACTCCCCGCCCGGCCAACCGCCGACGTCCGGCCCGACGACCCCCTCGAATCGCTGGACCTGGCCTGGATCTGCTCCGAACAGAGCCGGTTCGTCGCCTCGACCCGGTACTGGAACTGGGCGCTCGAGGCCGACCCCAAACTCGGCGACGATCGCCGCTTCCAGTACCGGTTCAGTGCGGCCTGCACGGCCGTGATGGCCGCATCGGGCAAGGGGCAGAACGAAGCGCCGCCCGACGCCGCATCCGGGGCCGACTTACGGCGCCAGGCTCTCCGGTGGCTCAAGGTCGACCTGGAAGTCTGGTCTAGCACGCTGGCGTCCGGCTCGCCGCAGTGCCGCGATCTCGTCGTCCGGGCGATGCGGCAATGGCGGAAGGACACCGACCTGATCGACGTCCGCGATCCCGAGGGACTCGGCGCCCTCCCGAACGCCGAGCGTCTCGACTGGCTGGCCCTCTGGGTCGAGGTCGAGGAACTGCTCCGCAAGGCCACCGAGACGAAACCTCGGTGAGGCCGCACCCGGCTCAGAACTGAAAATAGAGGAACTGCTGTCCGCCGAAGTTCCCGCCGAGGACGATCGCGTAGAAGCCGGCGGTGTAGAAGGCGCTCCGGACATACCAGGGCGTGCGCCCGACCACATCGAGATCGTCAGCGACGTACTGGAAAAACTGGATCACCAGGAGCGGGACAACCACGACCAGCACCGGAACCAGGTACGCAGCCGCCGGAATCCCCGGATGACGCACGATCGCCGAAAGCATCCCAACCACCTGATCCACCGACCGCGCCCGGAAAAGCAGCCATCCGAAGCAGACTAGGTGAAACGTCGCGACGATCCGAAGCACCTTCCAGCAGGCCCGATCGACCGGGTCGACCGGGTCGATCCGCTCCAGCCATGGCAAGGCGATCCGGTGCGCGACCAGCAAGAGCCCGTGATACAGCCCCCAGAGAAGGAACGTCCACTCCCGCCCGTGCCAGAGTCCGCCGATCGCCATCGTCAGCACCAGGTTGCGGTACGTGAGCCACTTCCCACCCCGGCTGCCGCCCAGGCTAATATAGAGATAATCACGCAACCATTTGGACAGGCTAATATGCCAGCGGTTCCAGAAATCCCGGGGGCTGGTGGCGAAGTAGGGCAGGTCGAAGTTGAGGGCCAGTTCGAAGCCGAGGCACTTGGAGATGCCCCGGGCGATGTCGGTGTATCCGGCGAAATCGCCATAAATCTGAAATGCGAATGCGTAGATACCGAGGAGCGCAGATGTCCCGTGGAGTCCCGTGGAGTCCCGAAACAGTTCATCGACGATGGGCGCGAGGTTATCCGCGATCACCACCTTCTGGATCAGGCCCCAGAAGACGAGGTACGAGCCCTGATAGAACTGCTGCAAATCGAACCGGCGGGGTCTTTGAATCTGCGGAAGCAGGGTTGTCGGCCGCATGATCGGTCCGGCGACCAGGTGCGGAAAGAACGAGACGAAGGCCGCGAACTGGACGAAATTCCGGGTCGGCGGGATCTCGCGCCGGTAGACGTCGATCACGTAACTCATCGACTGGAACGTGTAAAACGAGATACCGATTGGCATCGCGAATTCGAGCCAGGGACCTGGGATCGGTAGTCCGGCCGAGGCGAGCGCCGTGCGCAGGCTAGGAGCGAAGAAGTCGAAATACTTGAAGAACGCGAGCATCCCCAGGTTCAGGACCATGCTCACGGCGACGATCGCCTTGCGACGCCCGGGCGAGTCCTCGCGCGCGACCAGCAGGCCGCACGTGTAGTCCATCACGGTCGAGAAGACGAGCAGGCCGAGGAACCAGGTATCCCACCGCGAATAGAAGTAGTACGAGACGCCCAGCAGCAGGACGTTTTGCGCCCGGGGCCACCGCGCGAGGGTCCAGTAGACCGGGAAGAGCGCGGCGAAGAAGATCGCGAACGCGTAGGAATTGAAGAGCATGCCACGTCCCCGTCCCTGGAGCGCGCGGCCCCTCCCAAAGCGGGCCCCGCCGATCGGCGAATGATGGCCGATCGGCGGTTCCTGTCAACGGCAACTCAGAGCGTCAACAGTTCAAGAGTCCGCTGCGGCGCCGGGTCGTCTTCCAGGCTGGCCACTCGCTGGATGATCTGATCGGCGCGGTCGCGGCCGAGGACCGGGTCGACCAGGCCGTGGAACTTGGCGGCGAGCTGGTCGTCGCTGAGCGGGTTCTTGTCGTGGCCGGGCGGGAAGGCGATTTCGGAGACGAGTGTCCGGCCGTCGTCGAGGGTGACCGTCACGCGGTTGGGCGTGCCGGCCGGATAGCCTGCGGTGAGCTTCGGATCCTCGACCACCGTCGTCCGGGCGACGAGGTCCAGCAGCGCGGGGTCGGCGAGGCGGGCGTCGGAGAACTGATCGGCGGTGATCCGGCCGTCGACCATCGCCACCGCCGTGCAGTACGGAAGACTATGGTCGGCCGTCTCTCGCGTTTTGGGACGCCACTTCTCGGGGTCCTTGGCGATGATCTCGACGGCGACGCGGAACGTGGCGATCTCGATCGACCGGATGCGGGCCGGGTCGCCGATCTGCGGGCGCAGCTCGAAGGCCGCGGCGATGGCCGACTGGCTATGGTACTCGGCCGGAACGAACTTGATCGAGGTCTTCGGGAGCATCCAGTCGTCGGCGGTCGGGCCGCCGAGCTTCGGCAGTTTGAAGGGCCCGGAGACCTGTTCGAAGAAGCCCATCTCCCCCTCGAAGACAGGTGCGGGGCCGGTCATCCCGTCGGCGGCGAGCATCGCGGCGAAGACGCCGTTGCGCGAGGCCGAGCCGAAGGCGCAGCCCTTCCACATCGAGAGCTCGCCCGCCCGGGTGATCCGGAGGGCCGTGCCCGTCGTCACGGCGATTCCGAGCGCGTGAACGGTCTGCTCGTGCGAGAGCCCCATCAGTTTCGAGGCGGCGAGCGTCGCCGAGATCGAGCCGTAGGTCGTGTGGTCCCAGCCGCGGGCGCGGATGCTCGCCGCGTCGCAGAGGCGGCACTGCGCCTCGTAGGCGACCGCCGCCGCCGCGATCCAGTCCTTGCCGCCAGCGCCGGCGATCGTCCCGGCCGAGAGGATCGCCGCCCAGTTATCGCTCGGGTGGGCGGGCTCGAGCGAGAGATACGTGTCGTTGCAGTCGAGGTATCGGATGTGGACGCCGTTGGCAAACGCCGCCCAGTCGGGTGCCGCCTCGCCGCCGCCGATCATCGGGATCGAGGGATTGCCGCGCGTCCGGCCGGCGGTCTTTCGCGCGATCGTCGGAGCCGGTTCGTGCAGGGCTCCGGCGGCACATCCGAGCGAGTCGAGCAGGCGGCGGCGGGCCTCGACCACCACTCCTCTCGGGAGGTTCTCAAATCGCGTCGCGATCGCGAACGCAGCCAGCCGGTCAGCCAGGGTCTCGGGCATCGCTCGTGTTCCTGTGCGCGGGTCGTTATCGGCGTCACGAGGGGGCGATCGTACCACGATCGCCGTCGTCCCGCGATCACTGGCGGCTGAAGGCTCCTCGACCCAGGACACCCGGGTCATTCGAGACCTTCTCGGCGAACGTCCGGAGCGTGCCGAGGACCACCTTGAGCTGGAGGAACGCCTGGTTGGCCGACTGCGCCATCGCGTTGAGGTTGTCGTGAAGGTCGGTCCGAATCAGGAGCTTCTGGAGACTCCCCTCGGAGTTGAGCGTTCCATTGGGCGTCCGGAGCTTGTTGGTCAGCAGCGAGACGTCGGCCAGAACCATGTTCAGCCGGCGGACCGCCTGGCCGATGTCGGTCCGGGGCGACTGCCGGCCTGTGGGTGCCCCAATCTCCTTGAGCGCCGGATCGAGCGCCGCGAGCTCGGCGTCGATCTGCGCCGCGGCGTTGGAGAACCGGTTGATCCCCTCGCGGAGGTTCTTGACGGTCTCCTCGTCAAGCGCCGAGTTGACCTTCTGGCCAACGGCGCGGAGATCGGCCAGCGCCGGCTGGAAGTTCCCCTCGTTCTCGGCGATGAACCGGTTGATTCCCTTGGCGGCGTTTGAGACGTTCTGGCCGGTGTCGTGCCAGGTCACCAGCAGCGTGTCGAGCTTGTCGGCACTTTTCGTGAGCTTGGCAAGACCGGCGGCAGCGGCGTTGATCGATTCGAGGGTGTCGCCGGCCTTTTCAAAAGCCTTGGTTGCGGCGGCCAGGGCCTTCGAGGGGTCGGGCGCGACCGCACCTTCGATCGGGTCCGGGGCCGAGACTGGGGTCTTGCCGGTCGGTAGAAAGCCCTCACCGCTGCCGGGTTCCATGTCGATCGCGACGTCACCGATAATCGACCGCGTGAGCTTCGGAACCGACCCGGCGCGCACCGGATACCGATGCTCCAGCGCCAGGGTGACGATCACGCCCTCGGGCTGACCGGGGCGTTCGTCGAAGGTAATCGCGACCACCTCGCCAATCCGGATGCCGCTCTTGCGCACCGGGACCCCTTCGAGGACTCCGGGCGCCTCGGAGTATCGAACCTTCAGATAGACCTGATCGCGCAGCAACGAGGGCGTCTCGCCGAACCAGACCACCATCATCGTCAGGACCAGGCCCGAGACGATCACGAACAAGCCGATCCGGAACTGCATGACCCGTTCGTTCATGGCCTGATCCACCTCACCTCGCAACGGCCGACGGCGCGGGCCACCCGTTCAAGGGCGGGCCGCCCGGGGCCCGGATCGATTCGGATATGGGACTGGGCTGGGTTATCGACCACCGCCGTCACGCTGGAGAGCCATCTCGCGGAGCCGCTCGCCGGCCTCGCCGCGGACGAACTGGCCGACCCTCGGGTCGGGCGAATCCTCCAGGCCCTCGGGCGGGCCATCGTAGAGGACCTGCGATTCCCCCGGCTCCAGCCGGGCCAGTGGGTAGAGCATCACGACCCGGTCGGCCACCTTGGTGACCGTCTTCATGTCGTGCGTGACCACCACGCCCGTCGTCTTCTTGGTCTGCTGGGTCTGCAAGATGAGCTCGTTGATCACGTCGCTCATGATCGGGTCGAGTCCGGTCGTCGGCTCGTCGTAGAGCATCACCTCGGGGTTGATCGCCAACGCCCGCGCTAGCCCGACCCGCTTCCGCTGGCCGCCGGAAAGCTCCGCCGGCTTCTTCGACTCCACCCCCACCGGCAACCCCACCTCCTTGAGCCGATCGAAGACGATCCGATGCGCCTCCTCCTCGCCGCAGACACGGTGCTCCCGCAGCCCGAAGGCCACGTTATCGAAGACCGAGAGGCTGTCGAACAGGGCCGCCATCTGGAACAAAAACCCAAACCGAAGCCGCATCTTCACCAGATCCGGGCCGCTCAGCGTGGCCACGTCCGCCCCGTCGAACTCGACCCGACCGTTCGTCGGGTGAAGCAGTCCGATCATCAGCTTGAGCATCACCGTCTTGCCGCAACCGCTCTCGCCGATGATACAGACCGTCTGGCCGCGCCGGATTGTCAGGTCGATGTCCTTCAGCACGGTCTGGTACCGAAATCGCATCGTCACACCGCGCAGCGCGATCAGGCCGTCGTCCTTGCGAGCGCCCTCGACCTCGGCCGCGCCGTCGTGGTTCATAGGAGGCCCTCGGCCTGGGGATACATGGCGCTGTAGATGCTGTTCCACAGCAGCCCCAGCACGAAGTCGAGGAACAGAATCACGATGAACGAGAAGACGAACGCCTCGGTCGCCGCGCGGCCGACGCCCTCAGCGCCCGCCTTCGAGTTAAACCCTCGATGGCAACTGATCAGGGCAATCGCCGCGCCGAAAAAGTAACTCTTGAACACTCCGGCGAAGATGTCCAGGCTGTCGACGAAGTCTCGGGTATGCTTCCAGTAGGCAAACGAGTCGACGTTCAGCACCTGCGTCGAGATCACGGCCCCGCCGATGACACCCATGAAGTCACCCATCAGCGTCAGGAGCGGGATCAGCAGCAGGCAGGCCAGGAACCGGGGAACGACCAGGTAATAGATGGGGTTGGTCCCGAGCGCCGAGAGTGCGTCGATCTGCTCGGTGACCCGCATCGTTCCCAGCTCGGCCGACATGCTCGACCCAACCCGTCCGGCGAGCATCGTGGCCGCCAGAACCGGCCCCAGCTCCCGGACGATCGAAATATTGATCACCGAGCCGAGCCGGGTCGCCAGGCCCATCATCGCAAACTGATGATAGGCCTGCACCGCCAGGACCATCCCGATGAATGTTCCGGTGATCGCCACCACCGAGACGCTCTTGACCCCGATCGCATAAAAAATCGGGACCAGGACCGACCACCTCGACCGCTTCCGGAAGATCCAGACGATCGTCAGGATCGAAAACCGAGCGACATCGCCAACCTCGGCGACCGTATCGAAGACCTGCTCCCCCAGCCGCGTGACCGGCGTCGAGGGGGCCTCCGTCGGTTTCGACGAGGCTTCCAGGGGGACGACCGCCATGACCCGCTTACTCCGTTCAGAACCGCTGCGGGTCCGAGCGCCCGTCCCGTCCGCATCCGTACGCGGCGGCGACGCGGTCCGACCTCCGCTGCCCCTTCCCTACTCGGGTCATTCTGGGCTTTCCCCGGCTTCTTGACAAGGTCGACACTTCATGTCGACTTCTCTGCCGCATCTCACCCGCGTCTCTCAAAGCGCCTATCCCCCGGCGATCGCCCCCACCACAAGAAACGGCTCAATCCCCCGGATCACGGCCTCGGGGAGCGTGGCCTCCATCGCCTCGAAGGAAAGATCTTCCTGGCAGGCGAAGAAGCGGAGGAACGGGCGACGGCTTCGGGTTTGATGATCGCGGATGGTCCCACGCAGGGTGGGGTAATCGGCCTCAAGGGCGTCGAGCACGGCGCCGAGGGTCGGCGGGCCGTCCACCCGAACGCGGACCTCGCCCTCGACCCGGGCGAGGTTCCGTAGATGAAAGGGCAAAACGACGCGGATCATGAAAGCGTCTGAGCCTCCACCGAGAGAACGGCGGGCAGGTCGTGGACGATCGCCGACCAGGTCTCGCCCGAGTCGGCCGAGGCGTAAACCTGGCCGCCAGTGGTCCCGAAGTAGACGCCGCATTCGTCGAGCGAATCGACGTCCATCGCCTCGCGGAGTACGTTGACGTAGCAGTGTTCCTGCGGGAGACCCTGGGTGAGCGGCTCCCACTCATGGCCGCCAGTCTTGCTCCGGTAGACGCGTAACTTCCCTTCGATGGGGAAGTGTTCCGAGTCGCTCTTGATCGGGACGACGTAGACCGTATCGGGCTCGTGGGCGTGGACGCTGATCGGGAAGCCGAAGTCGGTCGGGAGGTTACCGCTGACCTCCTGCCACGACTCGCCGGCATCATCGGTCCGCATCACGTCCCAGTGCTTTTGCATGAAAAGGACGTCGGGGCGCGAGGGATGCATGGTGATCCGGTGGACGCAATGGCCGACCTCCGCGGTGGGATTCGGCATGAAGTTCGACGAAAGCCCGCGGTTGATCGGTCTCCAGGTCTCGCCCCCGTCATCGGTTCGGAAGACGCCGGCGGCGGAGATGGCGATGTAGATCCGTCGGGGATCCCTTGGGTCGATCAAAATGGTATGCAGGCCCATCCCGCCGGCTCCCGGCATCCACTTCGGACCCGACTCGTGGCAGCGGAGGGCCGGCAACTCGTGCCAGGAGACTCCGCCGTCGGTCGTCCGGAAGAGCGCGGCGTCCTCGGCCCCGGCGTAGACGGTATCGGGGTCAGTCGCCGAGGGCTCGAAGTGCCAGATCCGCTTGAATGCCCAGGGCTTCTGGGTCCCGTCGTAGAACTGATGGGTGCCGATTTGTCCCTCGTACTGGAAGGTGTTGTCAACCGCCCGCCAGGTTGAGCCGCCATCGTCGGACCGATGGACGACCTGACCGAACCAGTCGCCGGCCTGCGAGGCATAGAGGCGGTCGGGATCGGCCGGCGATCCCTTGACGTGATAGATCGGCAGGCCCGAGAAGAACGGGCCGTCGACCCGCCAGTCTTTCCGCTTCCCGTCGGACGTCAGTACAAATGCCCCCTTGCGGGTACCGACCAGAACCCGGACTCGGCTCATCCCTCGGCCCTCCAGGAATCTCCGCGATCGCGCCAGGGCCGATCGGTCCGCGACTCCGCGGACTGTCCCCCGGCGGCGCGTGCATCTCTTACTGGAGAGAGATATCCGATCCTGAGGTTTTGTCCAGAGGATTTTCTCGAAAAAGTGTGGTCAACTGGTCAGCGGCCGGGCGCTACCGCCCGGCCTGGGACCGTCGCTAAAGCTCCCTGGGCCGGGACGTCGTGCCTCAGTCGAGCAGGCTCGCACTGTAGAGAGTGCTCTCAAAGTACGACCGATATTCGTACTGATTCATCTGAAGCGCGTAGATCCGGGTTCCGTCCGGGAGGACCTCGATCGACTGCCCGGCCTGATCGGTCGGCGTCCCGAGGCCGCCGGACGTGAACGCCAGATTGCCATTGGAGAGCAACTCCACGCTGCCGAGATACGGCGAATAGTTCCCCAGATGGGCGTTCACCAGGAGCGTCGCGGTCATGTTCTGCTCGTTGAGGATCCATTCCTGACCCCGGCTATTCGCGGTTGGGTCGGTCTGGCGTCGGTTGTTCCCGTCGTCGAAGACGAGCAGTGTGTTGTTGTTGATGTAGCGGACGTCGTGCTGGCCGGAGAACCAGGGGTTAGGGCTGCTGGCAATCGCCTGAAAATTCCCATGCTCGCCCAGCTTCCAGAGGATGTGACCGTTGCCGGTCCCGTTGGCGTAGTCGATCTTGAGCACCAGCGAGGGGGTGCGCAGAGAGACGATCAGGTTGTCGTCCTCGGGCGACCACGAGACCGCGTTGCCGTGCAGCCAGTTCTTCGGGGTGCCCTGGACCGTGCCGATCTGATGGGTACTGAGCCAGTGGAAGGAGTTCCAGGCCCAGCTCACCTGAAAGTTCGGGTCGAGGACGAGGACCATGTTGCCGACGAACACCGTGGACTTGCCCCGGAATTCGGCGACCTTCTGGGTCTCGGCCATCACGGCCGTATCGCCGTTGGGCAGCAGCTTGACCTCGTGGCTAAACGAGAGGATCGGCGGCAAGTGCCGCGCCGCAAGCTGGGCATTCACGGCGTGGATATTCGTCTGGCGGAGGGTGTTTCCCGCCAGATCGACCTGACGGAGTGTGTCCCAGCTCGCGGTGTTGCCGACGGGCGAACCGCCAAGCATCATCACCGACCCGCCCGGCTCGATGTTCGGCGCGTAGCCGGAGAAGTGGTTGGCGACCGGGTCGTAATACCAGACGATCTGGCCGGCCAGGTTGGTCGCCACGGTGTCCACCGTGCTGGTATCGAGCCCGGCGTGGAAGATCACGCCCTGGCTCAAATTGGTCCCGGCGCCCGGCGGCTGAACCACCGTGAAGCTCGGGAATTTCATGTTCCCGGGAAGGCTTCCGGTGGTGAACTCCAGCGGGGCCGAGACGGTCCCGTTGTCAACAACGTCGCGCATCAGGTACGTCGTATCGGGGAGCATCCCGGCCACGATGAAGTTCGTGCTTTCGCCCGGCACGATCGCCTCCGGCGACGTATCCTGCCACGCCGGATTCGACGATAACGCCGCAAACTGCACGTACATCGATGTCCCCGACGAAGGCGGAGCGCTATAAAGCGCCACCAGCGGGTTCGCCATCGGGCTCACCACGGCCGTGTTGCCTGTCACCCGAGAGTGCGCTGTGTAGGTCGAGGTTGCCGTCTCGCTCCTCGCGGCGGTGTAGCTTCCCTTGACGACCACCTGGATGACGTAGGTTCCCTCCTGCATCGGGTCCCAGGTGAAAGAATTACTCCGGCTGAAGTCGCTGACGACCTGGAGCGGCCCGCCCGGCCGCCCGACGCGGAACTGGTAGACCGGCGTGTGCCCGTGTCCGCCGGAGGTCGCCGAAAGAACGACCGGCGTCCCGACGTAGGGAAGCCCCGTTGGCGTCTCACTCAGCGCAACGGAGAGCAGGCATCGGTCTTCCAGGGGTGAGACATCCAGCCGTCGTCGGCGAGAGTCATGTCGACGGCCATTGGAAATCACGAATGGCCACATGGTTCGGGCTCCTGGCGCCTGCCGGGGCGCAGCATCCAGGGTCCCCGAAAGCGGTCGGTGTTCGTGCGCCGGCATCCTGATGGCGCGGAGGGACGGCCGATCCGCTCGCAAACGGCGAGCTGAGGCCGGTATCTGGGGTAGGTCTCTGATCCGGGATCGCGTCGAACGATCCGGAAGGAGTATTAGAACGCGCCGGGACCCAATCGCAATGAAAATCGCAGGAAAACGGGCCATCTCTGGAGAAGGTTACGCCGAGAAAAAAGGGACTGATGGGTCCAGAAGTAGGCGACGAGACAAGGGCGGGACCCTGGCTTAATGCATATCCGGTCCGAGCGGACCGGCGAGGTCGACGTGGTAGAACAGACGACCGGGGAGGGTCGGCATGAACGAGCTGGGGACCCACGGATCCGGACCGTAGCGGAGGGTCATCCAGAGGCTGGCCCCCTGCCACTGCATCCCCCGGTCGAAGACCCCCTCAGCGCCCCCGATGATCCGGTCGGCCTGGAGGAACAGGCCCGGGCCGATCGTATTGGCAAACGCCGGGACGAGGGTCGTCCGACTCTTGAAGCTGGTGATCGCGTTTTGCTCGATGGTCAGCGGATGCAAAACCGCGCCGAGGCGGTGCGTTTGGGCCTTCCACTCGTCGAGGTTCGCGTATTCGCCGGCGAAGTGCGGTTCCCAGAACGCGATGTGGCAGACCCGGCCAATCCCGAAGATGACCACCAGCTCGGCGCCCTTGTCCTTCAGCTCGCGAATGCGGTCGGCATACTGCGGGAGCCGGTCGGGCGTGGCGAACCATCGCTGCGAGGCGGGGACGGTCTGATTCCCGAGCGGACCGTAGAAGGCGGCCTCCATCGCGTTCTGGAAGGCGCCCGGGTGGTCGGCGGGGAGGGTCACGCCGTCGCGGTCGGACCACTCGTCCATGTTGAAGCCGTAAACATGATCGCAGGGCACTCCCCATTCCTTGAGGAAGTAGACGGCCCAGCGATACATCCCCATCGGACCGACGGGCAGGATCAGCGCGGCGGGCCGGCCCTGGTCGCGGGATCGTCGGATGGTGGAGGCGATCTCGTGGCCCATCATCACGTCGAAGTCGGCCACCGATCCGCAGGCGACCGGCTCGAAATCGGGATGCCACCACGGCTGCCGCTCGCCGATCGACCCCGCCGAATGGGCGCAACAGGCGTCGACCCGTGCCAGGTCCCAGCCCCTCGGCAGGAAGCCTTCCATCATCGATCCGGCATAGGTGGTGAGGAGGTTCATGGGTATTCCGTTTTCAGTTTTCAGTTTTCAGTTTTCAGTTTTCAGTTTTCAGGCCGCGGTGTCAGATGCCCATGTCGGTCCGAGCCGTGGATAGCTCGGCATGGGCGACACGCCGAAGGATTGCAGATCGAATGCTTGAACAAGAGATCACGCCGACCTTCCGATCTGAAAACTGAAAACTGAAAACTGAAAACTGAAAACCGAATGCCGAAAACCCTAATCCACCGAGAGGACCACCTTGCCCGAGAGCGCCCCGGCGCCGCCGAGGGTGTTCTGTTCGAGGAAGCGGTGGGCGTCGGCGGCGGCGGAGAGCGGGAACGTCCGGCCGATGAGAACCTTGAGCTGGCCCTCCTCGATCCATCGGATGATGTCGACGGCACATCGACGCTGCTGCTCGGGGGAGGCGTTGAACATCGCGAAGCCGTGGAGCGAGCAATTCCTTGGGTAGAAGGCGCCCAGCGGGAGGGCGGGCTTCGCGGTTCGTCCGGCCATCAGGATCATCCGGCCGAACTTGCGGAGGAGCGGGATGCTCGTCTCGAGGTCGGGCTCGCGCTGAGTTTCGAGCCAGACGTCGATCCCCTCGGGGGCAAACTCGCGGAGCTTCGCCGGGATGTCGTCCGTCTTGTAGTTGAGGGCGAGGTCGGCGCCGAGGTTCCGGCAGGTCTCGACCTTCTCGGGACTTCCGGCCGCGGTCGCAACGCGGGCGCCGGCGGCCTTCGCCATCTGGACAGCCATCGAGCCGACGCCGCCCGTCCCGCCCGGGACATAAACCGTCTCGCCGGGCTTGAGCTGGCCGTGCTGGAAGAGGCCCAGGTGCGCCGTGATCCCGACGAGCGCCATGCCGGCGGCTTCGCCGTCGGGGAGGAGCGCGGGGGTTGGGTAGAGCCAGGTTTCGTCGATCGCGGCATACTCGGCGGCGACACCCTGCCGACCGAGGAGTCCCTGGTTCGAGCCCCAGACCCGATCGCCGACGCGGAGCCGCGTGCAGCCCGGCCCGACCTTTTCGACCTTCCCGGCGACGTCGCTGCCGATGACGTACGGAAACGACATCGGCATGGCGACGAGCCCCGACCGGATATACAGGTCGATCGGGTTGAGCCCGACGGCGCAGACCTTCACCAGGACCTGGCCGGGGCCCGGCTCGGGACGAGGCAGATGGCCGACCTGGATCACCTCAGGGGGCCCGGTCTGCTCGATGTACGCGGCCCGATGGTCAACGCCTTGCGGCGTCACGGACGTGGTCATGATTACCTCAGGAACCCGGTCTGCTCGGCTCGGCTCCAACGCCCTGCGGCGTCACCGCCCTGATCATGGTACATTATCGGCGAACCGGATTCCCTCGCCAGGGGCCAGCGGCGTGGGGTGGGTGTTCCGGCGCCCTCGCCCACGTTATCACCGACCCCGGACCCCATGCAACGGGCGGCTCGCTCGCGATGAAGTCTATTTGCGTGTACTGCGGCTCGGCCGCCGGGACGGATTCGAGATACGCCGACGCCGCTCGCCGCGTCGGCACCATTCTGGCCGATCGGGGGCTAGGGCTGGTCTACGGCGGCGGACGGGTCGGGCTGATGGGGATCGTCGCCGATGCCGTCCTCGGCGGCGGCGGACAGGTCGTCGGCGTGATCCCCGAGGCGCTCGCCTCCCGCGAGGTCGCCCACGACGGCCTCACCGAGCTGCACGTCGTCGCCGACATGCACCACCGAAAGGCCCTGATGGCCCGCCGCTCCGACGCCTTTTTGACCCTCCCCGGCGGCATCGGGACTTTTGAGGAATTCTTCGAGACGCTGAGCTGGGCGGCGCTGCGGCTGCATCACAAGCCGATGGGCCTGCTGAACGTCGCCGGCTACTTCGACCCCCTGATCGCAATGCTCGACCACGGCGTCGCCGCGGGGTTGGTCCGCCGCGAGTTCCTCGACCTGCTCGTCGTCTCCGATGACCCAGAAGCGCTCGTCGACGCGATGGCCCAACGATCGCCCGCCCACCGCCCCCGGCAGGAGATCGATTTCGAGTAGGATGGAAGCGGAATCCGATCGAAGGACGGAGGGCGAGTCATGGCCTTGCTGAAGCGGCTGATGCTGAAGGGCTTCAAGTCCATCCGGGAGATGGACCTGGAGCTTCGCCCGCTGAACGTCCTCATTGGCGCCAACGGTGCCGGCAAGAGCAACCTCGTCTCGTTCTTCAAGATGATCGGCGAGCTGGCGGCCGGGCGGTTGCAGAGTTACATCGCCGCGTCCGGACGTGCCCATTCGCTGCTTTTCTACGGTCCCGGGACGACATCGGGTATCCATGCGCGGCTGGTGTTCGAGGACCCTCGACCGCTCTTCGAGGACGGGTCGCCCGTGGATTCCTACGATTTTCACCTGTCCTATGCGGCGGACGATAGCCTCTACTTCCAGACCGAGTGCCTGGTGGCCGAAAAGATGGACAACGAGATCCGTGCGAAGAGGGTCTCCTTAGGTTCAGGCCAGCGGGAGGCCCAGTTTCGGGACGATGTCCGCCGAGGAAAGCCGACGGCGATTGCCCTCGACGCACAACTCCGCGGATGCCGGGCCTATCATTTCCACGATACGTCGGCCACGTCACGAATCCGCCAGTATGGATATGTCGGCGACAATCAAAAGCTCCTATCAGATGGGGCCAATCTCGCCGCGTTCCTGTACCGGCTGCAGAGCACCAGGGAGAGTACCGCCTACGACCGGATCGTCCGGACGATTCGCCTCGCCGCGCCGTTCTTTCACGACTTCGACCTCGTCCCAACCGGCCCAGATGATCGGGAGATCCTCCTCAACTGGCGCGATCGAGAATCGGACCAGATCTTCGGCCCGCACCAGCTCTCCGACGGAACATTGAGGGCCATGTGCCTGATCGCCCTGCTCCTCCAGCCCGAGGAGGAACTGCCGAAGCTCATCGTCGTCGACGAGCCCGAGCTGGGACTGCATCCCTATGCCCTGAACCTCGTCGCCTCGCTCCTCAAGGCGGCATCTCACGACGCCCAGATCATCATCACGACCCAATCGAGCTCGTTCCTCGACCAGTTCGACCCGGAAGATCTTATCGTCGTCGATCGCGAGGGGAAGGAATCGACCTTCCGCCGGCCCGACCCGGCCGCGCTGGAGGCTTGGCTCGAAGAATATAGCCTGGGCGAGGTCTGGGAGAAGAACGTCATCGGCGGGGGACCTCATTGATGGTTCGCCTCTACCTCTTCGCCGAGGGAAAGACCGAAGAGACCTTCGCCGATGTGCTCCTCAAGCCCCACCTGGCTGGCCGCGGGGTCTATCTGCACGGGATCATCCAGGTCGCCCATGCCCGAAAGCGAGGGAAGGTCCACCGCGGCGGAGGTCGAGGCTACGAGCCGATGCGGAACGACATCCGCCGCTTCCTCGCGCAGGAGAAGTCCCGCGATGTCTACTTCACGACGATGATCGACCTCTACGCCATCCATGCCGGATTCCCCAGCCTCGTAGAGTCCGACGGCCTCCGGAACGACCCGTTCGCCCGCGTCGAGGCTCTTGAACAAGCCTTCGCTGGCGACATCGGCGACCCGCGCTTCGTCCCCTACATCCAGCTTCATGAATTCGAGGCCGTTCTCTTCTGCGACCCGGGCGGCTTTCAGCTCCACTACGAGAAATGCGATCGGCAGGTCGAGCGACTCCGAGCCATCGCCGACGCCCACGAGTCGCCCGAGTTGATCGACGACGGTCCGCAAACCGCTCCCAGCAAGCGGATCATCGCCGAGTTCCCCGATTATGAAGCCGCGAAGCCCGTCGTCGGTCCCGAGGTCGCCGAACAAATCGGCCTGGAGACGATTCGCTCGAAATGCCCGCACTTCGCCTCCTGGCTCTCGCGACTGGAGGGCCTGGCCTCCTGAAATCGCGCCGGCCGCGCCCCGTATTTCGACGGATTTCGAAATAAGCGGCGTTCCCCGGCGAATGGACCGTTGATGAAGAACTTCGACCTGGTCTTCAAGGCGCTGGCCGACCCGACGCGCCGCGAGGTCCTCCGGATGCTCTCGGGGGGCGAGCGGACGGCGGGGGAATTGTCGGACGCGTTCGAGCTGGGCCGGCCGTCGATGTCGCACCACTTCACGGTGCTGAAGGAGGCCGGCCTTGTCCGGTCACGTCGCGAAGGGACCCAGGTCTATTACGCCCTCGATACGACGGTGCTCGAGGACGTCCTGGCGCGGCTCTGGGACCATCTCGGCCTGGGAGAATTCCGGAAGGAAAACCAACCATGAACCGCATTTACTGGATCATCGCCCTCGGTCTGCTGGCCCTCGGGGTCGGCGTCACCGCCTGGTATTACCCGGGGCTCCCCGATCGCATTCCGACCCACTGGAACTTCCGGGGCGAGGTCGACGGTTACGGCGGGAAACGGACGCTGTTCCTTCTCCCGGTCATGAGCCTCCCCCTGCTGGCGCTCTTCTACTTCCTTCCGGCGCTCTCGCCTCGCCACTTCGAGGTCGAATCGTTCCGGGGGACGTACCTCTACCTGATGGACCTCACGATCGGCCTGTTCGTCTATCTTCAACTCGTGATCCTCTACGCGACCGTCCAGGCCGTCCACGGCGACAACTCGTTCGACATCGGCCGGGCGCTGATGGCGGGAATCTTCCTGTTCTTCGCACTGATGGGGAACGTGATGGGCAAGGTGCGGAGGAATTTTTATATCGGCATCCGCGTTCCCTGGACGCTCGCCAGCGAGCGGGTCTGGAACGACACCCACCGGCTCGCCGCCTGGGTGATGACCGCCGCCGGGGTGGCGGGATTCCTGGCGATCTTCCTCGGGGCGCCGATCTGGGCCGCGATGGTTCTGCTGTTCGTGCCGATGATGATCCCAATCGTTTACTCGTTCCTCCATTACAGGGCCCTGGAGCGCCGGGGCGAGCTGGAAGCATGATGGCGCCAGGATTCGCGAAACCGCCTCGTCTCCGACACGCGACGTTCATCGGCCGGCGATAGGATCGAGGGTGGAATCCCATCCCGACCATCGCACCGAGGAGTCGCCGCCGATGCGCGTCCTACCGAGCCGCCCGAGCCGGACACTGGCCCTTCTCCTGGTGATCGCCGGGCTGTTCACCGCGGCGGCCCGCGCCCATCATTACCGGCTCGAATCCGCGACGTCCCCCACGCCGTTCCTCCGAGAGAATCGACCGGAGACGGCCATCGTCCCGGCCGGAATCGCGACGATCGGCGGCGGAGAGCGGGTGCTGGTCGCCGACGCCCGAGGCGGATCGCTCCACATGATGGACGTCGCCACCGGCGCGATCGTCGGAAAGCCGTTGACCTCCCCGAGGTTTCCCGAGGCGACCGGGACCGGTCCCGACTGGGCGGGCCTCGCTGCCGACTCGAAGGGGAATTTTTACCTCGTCGGCTCGAACAGCGGGCCGACCGATCAGGAGCGCGTCGCGCGGGGGGCGCTGGTCCGGTTCCGGCTGAAGAGCGGCGAGACTCCCGCGATTGACGACGCCTCGGTCGCCTGCTGGGACGTCTCGCGATCAATCGACGAGGCCCTGAAGGGACTGAAGCTCGACGCCTCGGCCATCGAGGGTCGGAGGGTCGAGGGGCTCGCGATCCGGGAGGGCGGCGGGCGCCTTCAGGTGGTTCTCGGCCTCCGCCGGCCGAATGATAAGATCCGGGCCCTGGTCGCCGACATCACCGCCCCGCCCTCGTCGGGCGAGACGATCACCTTCCGATCGCTCTTCGGGTTCGACGCCGGGCGGCCCGAGGGGGCCGTCGAGCAGCTCGTCGCGATGGAGCACGTCCCCGAGATGGGCGGGACGGTGGTCCTCACCTCAGCGATCGGCGACGACGGCCTCTCGCGCGGGAACACGATCTGGCTGGTCCCGACCGGCGAGCGCCGGCGGGCGAACCGGTACGCGACGCTCGAACCGGGCTCGACGGCCGGCGGCCTCTCGGTGCTGGGGGTCCGGTCGGGCGGGCTCGGGACGACGATCCAGCTTCTGATCACCTACGATCGAAACCCGGGCGCGACCGCGGCCCCCGGGCGGTTCCAGAAGGTCACGCTGCTTCACCCGCGAAACTGAGCGATGAGGTAGGTCGCCCGGCGAGGCGTCGGCGTTGCAGGGTGGCGGACAGGTCCTTTCTGTACTCGGACGACCTGCCCGACGCCTGGGACGCGCCGGTAGAGGCTATTTCTTCCCACGCTCCGGCTCGGGCGGGAGCGACCGGATTTCGACGTCGCGATAAAACAGCTCAGCCGCCTCGATCTCCAGCGCGATTCGACCGCGAGTGACGGGCGACGGGGCGTCGGGCGTCTTCGGGTCGACCAACCGGACGGCCTTCCCGCGGGCCACGACCCGGCCGTTGAGAAGATGCGTCGTGGTCGCACCCCGGGCGATCACCTCGACGGTGTTCCAGCCCTCAAGCTCGTGGTCGCCGGCCAGGTGCTTCAGGTACGAGACTCCCTGCCCGCCGAGGTCGTACGCTTGCCCCCCCTGCTCCGCCGGCAGGAACGTCGGCATCTTCTCCGACCGCGTCTTCGGGTCGATCGTCGTCTCCGTGTGGATGCCATACAGTGTGATCAGATCGCCGACGTTCGTCCGCTCGATCTGGAACTGGAGCGCGCGCGGCCAGACCTTGTCCGGGCCGATGATGTGGTAATACAGCCCGGCATCCCGCTTCATCTTGTAGCGTGGCTCGAACTTCTTCGCACCCCACCGGTACTTCAGCCGAAAGTGATAATCTCCGTATTCGCGATCGGTGGAGATGTACCCCATCACCACCCGGCTGCCGTCCTCGGCGTGCTTGTAGAGGTGAATTTGATCGTCCTCGATCGTGACGATCTTCTCGGGGTCGCTGTCCTTGCCGTGCTTTTCAAGGTAGGTGTACCAGCCGTCGAGGTTCCGGCCGTTGAACAGCGGGGTCCAGCCCTCGGACGGGGCCGGGCCCGTCTGTCCGGCGACGGCCAGGCCGAGTAAGGCCGCGGAAAGAGCGAGCATTGGGATTCCTCCTGGCGAGTCACGTGGGGATCAGTCTTCACCGCCGGATCGGGGGCCGCGTCGCCCCTGCTTGGTCTCGCCGCGCCGGCGTTTGCTCTCCAATCGACGCTCGCGCGAGCCGGCCGTCGGCCGGGTGGCGCGCCGGGCCTTCGGCCGCTCGCAGGCGCGCTGGATCAGCTCGACGAGCCGATCAACGGCGTCGCGGCGGTTGGCCTCCTGGGTCCGCTCGGATCGGGCGTGGATCGTCAGGAAGCCGTCGTCGCCGAGCCGACGGCCAGCCAGGCGGATCAGCCGGTCGCGCACGTCCGCCGGCAGCGCGGCCGAGCCCCGGACGTCAAACCGGAGCCGGACCGCCGTGGAAACCTTGTTCACGTTCTGACCGCCCGGCCCCGAGGCACGGATGAATTCCATCGCGATCTCGTCGTCGGGAATGGCAATCCGCTCGTTGATCTCAATCATGGACTCACCGTCGGGGCCGGTCGTCAAATGGGGCGGAGGGCACGGGCCGATCCGCCCGGCGCCCCGGTCGATCCTAACCGATCCTGCGCCGCGGATCATCCCAACGGGGCGGCTCGCCGGATTTCATCCAATATTCCACGGGCCGACATCCCTTCCAAAATAAACTTCCTAGTATACGTAAACCACTTCCCCCGTCCGGAAGTCGACGACTCTCGCCGCCGCATCCCAAACGATCTTTTCTCAACGGAGTTCCCTCCCAATGGCCCGAGTGCGCGCCGGATTTACCCTGATCGAGCTTCTCGTCGTCATCGCGATCATCGCCGTCCTGATCGCCCTGCTTTTGCCCGCCGTCCAGGCAGCACGCGAGGCCGCGCGTCGCGCCCAGTGCGTCAACAACGCCAAGCAGCTCGCGCTCGGCGTGATGAACTTCGAGGCGGCCAACAGCACGTTTCCGAAGGGCGTCAACGAGCCGTACCTGAACGGCCTGACGCCCTACACGGGCTCGGACGCCCTCGGAAGCGACGAGACCGAGCCGTTCGGCCCGAACTGGGCGATCATGATCCTGCCCTACATCGAGCAGGCGCAGCTCTACAACGCGTCGAACGTGAACGGCTACCCAGGCTGGGCCGGGCCGTACAACAACGTCGCCAACCCGGTGCAGAACGCCCCGAACGCGAACCTCTACAACATGGACTGGTGCAACACCACGGTCCGCGGCACCCGGCTGAACGTCTTCGTCTGCCCGACCGACGCCAACAACCAGCCCGGTGCCTTCTTTTACACCCCGAGCGACTACCAGAACTATCCCCAGTACGCCCCGATGGACCAGATGAAGGGAATCCCGCTGACCAACTGGGCGCGCGGCAACTACGGGGCCGTCCAGGGGAACACCGACTGCGATCACAGCCTCAACGACCTCGACCTCTACCAGGCCGACCCGTTCCCCGGAATGGCCAAGAGCGGCGTCATGGGCGAGAACTTCGGTGTGAAGCTCGCCGAGATCACCGACGGAACCTCGAACACCGCCTGCATCGCCGAGCTTCGGGTCGGGCTCAACTCGATGGATATCCGGGGGACCTGGGCCCTCGGCCTGGGAATGGCGAGCCTCGCCGGCCACGCCAAGCCGTTCAACCCGACGCCGAACAACAAGAACGGCCTGAGCTATCCGAACTGCGGCGACGGCGGCGACGAGATGCAGAACGGCCCGGTCCTCGGCCCACTCTTCCCCAACGCGGCGCAGCAGGGGATGGGTTTCAACTGCGGAAGCGGAATGTACAACAGCGGCGGCCAGAGCCGGAGCCTCCACCCCGGCGGCGTCAACGTCGCCTTCTGCGACGGCTCGGTCCACTTCATCAAGAACTCCATCTCTGAGCAGGTCTGGGCCGCGGTCCTCTGCAAGCACGACGGCTACATCCTCAGCGCCGACCAGTATTGACCCCTCGAACAGGGCCGCCCGGCAGGCGCCGAGGCGGCCCTCCCCTCCTTTCCCATTCGCCTCACGCCCCCGAGGAACGACCACCGATGCGCCTCCGTGCGACCGCCCTTCTGACCCTCGCCCTGACCATCGCCTCCGGCTGCGGCGGCCCGGCCGATCGCGTCTGGGTCACCGGCAAGGTCGTCAAGGGCGGGGCCAGGTACAGCCCGCCCGAAGACCAGGTCTTCAGCCTCACCTTCATCCCCCTGGAGCACCAGGACGCCGAGGGAAAGACCGTCAAGGGCGGCGACCAGTACGCCGCCGAGGTCAACGCCTCGGAGTCGACCTTCGAGGTCCCCGGCCCCGACCGCCTGGGCATCCCCCGCGGCAAGTACCGCGTCGCCCTCACCCAGCAGCTCCAGCGCGCGGCCTTCGACGCCGCCCGGCAGAAGTCCGCCGGCAAACGCGGCAAGATGCCCCTCCAGCGCGACGACGACATGCTCGAGGGCCGCTACGGCCCAACCAGCTCGCCGATCGTCGTCGAGATCGCCCGCTCCGAGGAGGTCACCATCGACCTCGACAAGGTCCAGCCCGCCGAGCCGGCCCCGTCGGCCAGGGCCGGCACCCGAGCCGGCGGCCGGGACCGATGACGCCCCTCCGGACGGCGGCAGCCAGCGGGGAGGGTCCGGGCCGGGTCACCCAGGTCTGACCCCTGGGTCCTCCTTTCGGCTGCTGACCCCTATGCCTGATCAACTCCGGCGGGACGGTCCTCCCCGGGCTCGTCGGGACGGTCGGGACGCTCACCGTCACCGGCAACTACTCCGACCCGTTTGGCGGCTCACTCGACATCCAGATCGGCGGCCCGAATTCAACCTCGCTGCTCACCGTCGATGGCTCGGCGACCCTGACCGGCACCACACTCGACGTCAGCCTGCTCAACAGCTTCGATCCGTCGGTCGGATCGCAGTTCGACATCCTGCACGCCGGAGGTACCATCAGCGGGACGTTCACAAACACGACCATTGTCGACGGAGGGATCACCTTCTCGTTGGTCTACCAGAGCCACGACATCTTCCTCGACGTCACGGCGAACGCGGTGCCCGAGCCTTCGACGATCGTGATGCTGGGCCTCGGGATTCTCGGACTCGGAGCGATCACCGCTCAGAAGACCCGAAGCGCCGCTCGCTGAGAGCGAGGAGCGGGAAAAAGGCGAGCGTATAAAAGGTGTCAGAAACCTTAAAACACAGTTCCTGGCACCTTTTGTCTTTCCAAGGCCAGCCCGAGGCCACCGGGCTGGTACGCCGTCTGGTGCGGCCTGCGCCTCGCCGGTCACGTCGTTGTCGACGAGGACGGGGTGAATCTGGTCGACCTGGGGACGGCGACGCCAGGTCAGGCCAACCCATTTGCGTGTGGGGATTGACCGAATCGCGGAGGGGCCGCTCATAAGCTCAGCGTTTCGTCTTGCGCTTGCCTGATTGACCGTTCTTCTGCACTCGCAGATTCCAGGCGAGATGGAGGCCTTTGAGCAACTGCTCGGGGGTCGCTTCCGCCAGGCGGATGTGCGTCGCGCCCATCCTCCCCCAACCGCCGGACACAGGGAGGAACACTTCAGGGGCCTCGGCGATGAGCGACTGCTGAAGCTCGGGGGACAACATCAGATTCCCGAACCCGAGCTGCTCATGGGCGAGGGTCGCGAAGATGCGGCCGCCAACGCGGAAGTCGGCGGCCCCCATGTGAGCGCTTTCCTCGGCGCCGTCAAAGCCAAGGGCGAGTTCCCGAAAGTCGTTCGCGTCCATGGAGCGCCCCTTCTGTCGGTGCCGTGACTCAGCCCCGAGCCCCTTGCTGATCCTGAAAACGTGGACGTCCGGATAGCAGACGTGAATCTCGCGGATGGGTAAATGAACGGGAAAAAGGTGCCAGGAACCTTGAACTACGGTTCCCGTCACCTTTAGGTTCCCCCTCGTGACCGGCCCTCCGGGTCGGAGATCATGCGTCGAGGGTCATCACCTCGTCGATCGAGACGGCCCGGCGCTCGTCGACGGCCTTCCGCGCCAGCAAGCCGATGAGCGTTGCGGCGCGGGCGTCGGCCGGCGAGGCCGGCGGGGGCGCCGGATGCTCCGACCCGGCCGACGCGAGGAACGCCTCCAGCGCCAGCCGGGTGTCCGGCTGCGGACCGCCCTGGATCGTCTGCCTCGGCGCCGATCGGTCGCGCGACGTCAGCGCGCCGGTCGAGAAATCCAGCCCGCCCTCCTCGCCCAAAACGCGGAACGTCGTCCCGGTGAAGCCGTCGTCGGCCGGCGCGATCCAGCTCTGCGCGAACGAGGCCCGGAAGCCGTCGGCCCATTCCAGCTCGACGGCGTAGTGGTCGGTCACGTCGCGGAGGGCGTCCACCCGGGCAAACAGCCCCCGGCGCCCCCAGCCGATCGCCGATGTCGGCAGCTCTCCCTTGATCCAGTGCAGGACGTCCCAGACGTGGACCGCCTGCTCGACCATCCAGTCGCCCGACCGCTCGCGACGGCCAAGCCATCCGCCGTGGCCGGTCAGCGGACCGTTGCTGCTGTTCCAGGCGGCGCGGGCCTCGACCAGCGGGCCCAGATCACCTCGCCTGATCCGCTCGACGGCCTCGCGATACCTCGGGTTCGACCGCCGCTGAAACCCGACGTGGACCGTCAGGTACGGCGCCGCCGCCGAGGCCGCGATCAGCCGGTCGCATTCCCCGAGGCTCAACCCCACCGGCTTCTCGGCGTACAGGTGCTTCCCCGCCGCGATCGCGTCGAGGTAAAGCCGCTCGTGCAGGTCGCACGGGACGGCGACCACGACCGCGTCGACGTCCTTCCGGTCGAGCAGTCGCCGGGCGTCCTCGAACGCCTCGGGCCGGCGCCCGCTCGCCTTCTCGACGATCCCCTGTCCCCGCGCCCGGTGCCTTGGCTCCGGATCACAGAGAGCGACCACCGAGGCGCCCGGGATCTCCAGGACACCCCGCAGGAGCGCCGTGCCCCGGTTGCCGATCCCGATCGCGCCGACCCGGACCGGCGCCCGGGTCCCGGCCGCCTCGGCGAGGTTCCCCTGCGCCACGGCCAGCCCGGCCGCCGCCGAGCAGCCCAGGAACCGGCGGCGGTTCCAGGAAATCGGAGGATTTACCACGCCTTGCGGCGTCAGAGACCTGGTCACCGAATAACCCTCCCGGACGGCGCGGCTGGTTTCGGGGCGATCCGGTCGCAGCCGGATGGAACGCCGATTCCTCTATTCTACCGGCATCGCCTCGAAACTTCGAGTTGCCGAACTCGGCTCGCTGGCCCACCATGGTATACTGCCACATTCGGCGATGGCATACGGATGAACACAGCAAGGGCGGCGAGCGACGATGGCCAAGCATATTTTTGTGACGGGCGGGGTGGTCAGTTCGCTGGGCAAGGGGCTGACCTGTGCCTCGATCGGCATGCTGCTCGAGCAGCGCGGGCTGAGGGTTCGGCTCCAGAAGTTCGACCCGTACATCAATGTCGACCCGGGCACCATGAGCCCCTACCAGCACGGCGAGGTCTACGTTCTGGACGACGGCTCGGAGACCGACCTCGACCTCGGCCACTACGAGCGGTTCACCCGCGCCCCGTTGACCCGAGACTGCAACTACACGACCGGCAAGATCTATCTCTCCGTGATCCAGAAGGAGCGCGAGGGGCGATACTACGAGGGGAAGACCGTGCAGGTGATTCCCCACGTCACCGATGAGATCAAGGCCGCCGTCCATCGCCTGGCCGAGGAGGATGTCGACGTCGTGATCACCGAGATCGGCGGGACCGTCGGCGACATCGAGGGCCTGCCGTTCCTCGAAGCGATTCGACAGTTCGCGATCGACGAGGGGCGGGAAAACTGTCTGTACATTCATCTGACGCTTGTCCCCTACCTCAAGGCCGCCGCCGAGCTGAAGACCAAGCCGACGCAGCACTCGGTGGGAATGCTCCGGCAGATCGGCATCCAGCCCGACGTCCTCATATGCCGGTGCGAGCAGCCGATCCCGCCCGAGGACCGGGAGAAGATCGCGCTCTTCTGCAACGTGGACCGCAAGGCGGTGATCGAGGAACGGGACCGTCAGTTCAGCATTTATGAGGTGCCGTTGAGCCTGGTGAACCACGGGCTCGACGAGATCCTGGTGAAGCGGCTCCGGCTCAAGGCCGGCCCGCTCGACCTCTCCGAGTGGCGCGAGATGGTCGAGCGGATCAAGAATCCCAAGCACGAGCTGCGGATCGCGGTCGTCGGCAAGTACATGAAACACCGAGACGCCTACAAATCGGTGTATGAGGCTCTCGATCACGCCGGAATCGCCAATCACGCCCGGATCCTGGTCGTCCGCGTCGAGGCCGAGGACATCGAAAGCCGAGGCGCCGAGGCGACCCTCGGCGGGGTCGACGGCATCCTCGTCCCGGGCGGTTTCGGCATGCGGGGGATCGAGGGAAAAATTGAGGCCATCCGGTACGCCCGGACCAACGGCATCCCGTACTTCGGGATCTGCCTGGGAATGCAGTGCGCTGTGATCGAGGTGGCGCGCGACGTCCTGGGACTGGAAGACGCCAACTCGACCGAGTTTGACCAGACGACCGACCACCCGGTCATCGGCCTGATGCCCGAGCAGTTCGAGATCCGCCAGCGAGGCGGGACGATGCGGCTGGGCTCCTGGCCGTGCGCGCTGGCCCCCGAGAGCCGCGCCCTCGCCGCCTACAGCGCCGATCGGATCGATGAGCGGCACCGGCACCGCTACGAGTTCAACAACGCCTACCGCCAGGCGTTCCAGGAGATCGGCCTGGTCGCCACCGGGACCAGCCCCGACGGCCAGATCGTCGAGATCGTCGAGCTGATCGACCATCCCTGGTTCGTCGCGGTGCAGTTCCACCCCGAGTTCCAGTCGAAGCCGACGGCCGCGCACCCGCTCTTCCGCGAGTTCGTCGCCGCCTCGCTCCGCCATCGCGTCTCGCGCGACATCGGCGCCTCCGCCTCGTGAGCGACAAAAAAGCAACCACGAAAGAACACGAAGGGCGCGAAACGAAGGAAGAATCGGACCCATGACGATCCGGGCGCGGCACTACCTCGATGGCCGATGGGTCGAGCTGACCCTCCGGGACGGCGTGATCGCCGCCGTTCTCGATGTTGACAGCCCCAATGAACCGAGATCGGACGACGACTGGATCGCCCCCGCCTTCTGGGACATCCAGCTCAACGGCCGATGGGGACACTCGTTCTCCTCGCCCGACCTGACGGTCGAGCAGGTTGAACGGATCGTCCGGGCGCAGGGACCACTCGGGACGGCCCGCCTCTGCCCGACACTCATCACCGCGCCCGACGACCACCTGCTCCACGGCCTGCGGACGATCGCGACGGCCTGCGAGAAGTCGCCGGACGTCGCGCGTCGGGTCGTCGGCATCCACCTCGAAGGACCTTTCCTCTCCGAGAAGGAGGGTTATCGGGGCGCCCATCCGGCGGCGGCGATCCGCGATCCCGACGTGGCCCTCCTCGACCGATGGCAGGAGGCCGCCGGCGGTCGGATCGCCCTGATCACGATGGCGCCCGAGCGCCCCGGGTCGATCGCATTCATCCGCGAGGTGAGATCCAGGGGCGTGGTCGTCGCGATCGGCCACACCGCCGCCGACGGTCCGACGATCCGGGCCGCAATCGAGGCCGGCGCCCGGCTATCGACCCACCTGGGCAACGGGATCGCGGCGATGCTCTCCCGGCATCCGAACCCGATCTGGAACCAGGCGGCCGAGGATGGCCTCTGCGCCTCGTTCATCGCCGATGGCCATCACCTGGACGTCGCGACGCTCCGGGTGTTAGCGAGGGCGAAGGGCCCCGGTCAGTCGATCCTGGTGAGCGACGCCAGCCCCCTCGCCGGCCTCCCGCCGGGGACGTACGGCGAATGGGCCGTCGACCCATCCGGCAAGATCGTGGTGGCGGGCACGCCGTATCTGGCCGGCTCGAACCAGCGGTTAGAAATCGGCGTCCGGAACCTGCTCGGCGCGACGGGCTGGGATCTGGCCGACGTCCTGGCCACCGCGACGACCAATCCCGCCCGACTGCTCGGCCGCCCCGAGCCCCGGCTGGAGCCCGGCGAGCCGGCAAACTTCGTCATCTATCGGCAGCCCTTCACGCTGGCGAGCACATGCGTCGACGGCGAGGTCCTGTAGGCGAGCCAGACGGGTGTTGAACCAGGGCATCGGGGAGCCTTGAGAACATCGGAAAAATCAGGCGAGAACAAGCTCTCGCTGTTCCACATCCTCGGTTCGCCAATCCTGATGGATGTCATCCAAAGAGGTCTTCTCAAAGCGCCCGGAGCTGCCGCCGAGCCTGAACCCCGCCGCGGATCGACTCGCGAATTGCCTTTCCATATCCGCCATCGTTAGGCATGTAACAGCGTTCATGCCCATAACCAGCAGAAGATGCTGGTCGTCGATCAATGCCATATC
This sequence comes from Planctomycetales bacterium, assembly GCA_027451455.1. Taxonomy (GTDB): domain Bacteria; phylum Planctomycetota; class Planctomycetia; order Isosphaerales; family Isosphaeraceae; genus JAKAUH01. The sequence goes on from DAIDJI010000003.1 coordinate 27,700, forward strand.
GACGGCATCGATTGGCATCACCAGCATCGTCATGTCTGGACTGGCGAACTGACCCGTGAGAGCCCGGCCAACGAGGTCGATCCAGACATGGAGCGCCTCACTGGTCAGCACGACAAGGTGGCGGGAAGTCGCCAGAACTCTGTAAACAGTCCCCTTCACATGCATCGGCCGGAGAATCACCGGCTCGACGTTACTTGATGTATCCGTGATCCATAGCAAATCCGCGGTTTTTGAGACCGCGATCGCGGACAAGGATCCAGGCACGACGGCACAAACATCCACAATGTCAACATCCTGAAATTTCATCACGCGAACAACACGGCGTCGATCTTCGCTATCGAACACGCTCATTCCCACCCCGTTCTTCCTGTTGGCGAAGACGAGCGTTTCCACACCCAACGGATTATGGAGTGCTGCCATTCGATAGAAGTAGAGGTGGCCCTCTGTTCCCTGGGTCACAGCGAACCCCTGGACCATGCTACTGGAAGGACGAACGATGAGTAGCCCTTTTGGGCCCAGAGGCGCGACATACGACCCGCTCCTGGTCGCGACCACGCCGTGCGCACCGCCAGGAAAAGATACGATGGTCTGATCGCCTGGGCTCTCGGCTTGAAACAACGACACCTCAGACCGAGTGCTAACGGCCAGGCTGTTTGGTCCAATCGAGGCGATGCCATTAATCGCCTCGCCTGAAGGACTCACTCTTTGCGGATCGCTAATCTCACCGGTTGCCGCATTGGTGAACAGGATCGATCCTTCGTCAAATCCCAGCATCAGGCCTGGCCGTTGGAAATTTGGTCCAATCCATGTCACGTCTGGCAAATCAGGATATTTTTCATAAATGGCCTTTATTTGTTCGCTGGGGCTCATAGAAAATCCCCCTTCATGAGACGCTTCCGATGGCCGGCGGTTATGTGTCCGAGCTGCTCCATGCGGCGAAATACGTCCGGAACAGGACGACACCTCTGCCCCTGGAACTGCGGCGGAGTCGCGATCGGGTTGATTGGCCAGATCGGGTAGCCGTGCCATGGGGTTTCAGTCTGTTGAACTGGATACTCGGCCATCTGCTGACCCCAGGTTCCCAGCTCGCGAAGATGCTGACCTGTTGTACCCAATATTTCGTAACCGTAGAGATTGCCGGCGGAATCGGCCACCTGCTCGTTGTCGACGCCAGGGATGGAAACCGGAATCCCGTCGGCCCGATCGAAGATCGCGAACTCCTCGTCGAACGTGATTGCTGTCAGCCAGCATGAAGCCGTGGCGCTTCCACCGTGATGCTTCGGCGTAAAAAGGTATCGAAGTCGACGCCTTGCCGTGAGCTGGTGGTGAGGCGTGTCGACCTGCACCGATGGCACAATGTCCCTCCACGAACGGCGTCACTGGTCCTGGAGCATCGACTCACTTCTTTCCAGGCATTTCTACCAGAATTCCCACAGCAGGGCCAGCCGCGCCGCTTTCCCCGATCCCACCCCGACCGCTCAGGAAAACGACCCGCCCCCGCATGAGGACGCCCAACGGCCCACAGATGCAGCCAGCACACGTCTCCGAAACCGTGGATCATGCCGGATCGCTCGATACGGTCCTCAACCGGGAGGCGTCGGGGCGGGCACGCCCAGGAGGCGGCGGAACTCCGGGTAGGCGAACAGCGGATTGAGATCCGGATCCATCGGGTCGCCTCGGAAGAGTCCTGGCCGATGCCGGAGAGCCGCGCGCAGGGCGTCGAGCGCGGGTTCGAGGTAGGTCTCGGGACGCGGTCTCGGCGTC
>DAIDJI010000004.1 GCA_027451455.1 Planctomycetales bacterium
GACGAACGAACCCAAACTCCGGGTCCGAGGTCGGAAATCGATCGCGAAATCGCGACGAACGAACCCAAACTCGGGGTCCGAGGTCGAAAATCGAGCAAACGAAGCCACGATATTGACGATAATCCGGAGGATGTCGACGGATTCGATGGTTTGGATGGCTCGGTTTTTACCGGAACGATCGATGAAATGGGCGAGCCCCATCGACCGATTTTTGCGGATTCCTGGTCAAGATCGGCTGGCTCGCTTCCATCGGTTTTCTCGGTTTCGACGGACGCGGCGGTCGGAGCGTTGGTCGGATCGTGGATCGGAGGCGGACCGGTCTCGACCGGCCCGAGATTCGCGGTTAACCTGTCGCGAGGGGGCCATGGAAGGTCACGCAATCCTTGGGCGCCCGAAAGGGCCGCGTTCGTGACATCCCTTCGATTCGTCGTCGCGTCGGAATGTGGTCCCCGGTCGGCTCGGAGGATCGAGGCTCGTGTCGTATCGCAGCTTCAAGCATCTGCTCGGCGAGACCAGCCTGGAGCGCAAGTGCCGCTTCATCTTCGGTGCGGGGATCTTCGTGCTGGTCGCCACCAGCTTCTCGTGGTACGGCCAGAAAACCGAAAATCTCGTTCGCAAGCAGACGACCCAGAACGCCCGGATGCTCGTCGAATCGGCCTTGATGAACATCCACTACAAGGCGCTTGGGAATCATCTCTTCGAGCCGGTGCTCAAGGTGCTGGTCGACGATCTGAAGCCGGCCGACCTTCCGAATTATCAGGCCTGGGTGCTTGATCCTGACAGCCCGACGAACTCCAAGAAGCAGCCGCGCGACGAATTTGAACGTGTGACGCTGGCGAGGTTCATTGAGGCTGCGGCGGCCGGTAAGCCGGGCCATTCCCCGGGAAAGACGCCTGCCTTCGCCAACGGCCTGCCGACCTGGGCCGAGAAGGTCACGCCCGACGGGCAGGAATACCACTACATTCAGGCCGTCTTCTTCAAGCCGAGCTGCCTGATGCCCTGCCATAGCATCACCAATCGGGGCGCCGGGCTCGATGAGGGAGCGGGGCTCGCCGACGATCAGATCATCCTCGACAACCACATGATGAAGCTCGGTCCGGACGGCAAGCAGTACGTCGCGACCCGGCCCGACGATCTTGCCGGCGCGGTGGTGATCAGCCTGCCGATGGCTCAGACCAATAATGCGATCAAGGGGAACCGGGCGATGCTGATCACCTTCGCCCTGGTGACGGTCGTGCTGGCGATGGTTTCCTCGCTGATGATTGTCCGTTACGTGATCGTCAAGCCGGTCAAGCACCTTCGCGACGTCTCCGACGCGATCGCCGCCGGCCGGCTCAACATCCGGAGCCAGATTCAGACCGGCGACGAGTTTGAGGATCTCTCACACGCCTTCAATCGGATGCTCCACAACCTGGTCGCCATGCAGCAGGAGCTTCGCGAGGTCAACAGCGACCTCGACCGCAAGGTTGACGAGCTCGCCCAGGCGAACATGGCCCTTTTCGAGATGAACCGGTTGAAGAGCGACTTCCTCGCGACCATGAGCCATGAGCTCCGAACGCCGCTGAACTCGATCATTGGCTTCTCGGAGGTTCTCGCCGGCTCCGACCAGCTCAACGAGCGTCAGCGGCGATATGCGGGGAACATCCAGACCTCGGGCAAAATGCTCCTCTCGATGATCAACGACATCCTCGACCTGGCGAAGATCGAGAGCGGCAAGATGGAGGTCCGCACCGAGGACTTTTCGATCCGGGACGTCTGCGAGGGCCTCACGAACCTCTGCCGGCCCATCGCCGAACGGAAGGGGATCACGCTCGAATGCCGGATCGACGAGGCGATTCCTCTCCTCCGGCAAGATCCGGTCAAGATCCGCCAGATTCTGTACAACCTCCTCTCCAACGCGATCAAGTTCACGCCGGAGGGGGGCCGCGTGACCCTCCGCGCCCGCGCCGAGGGACGATCGGCCGTCCTGGAGGTTGAGGACAACGGAATCGGGATCGCCGAGGAGGAGCGCGAGGTCATCTTCGAGAAGTTCCGCCAGGCCCGGGCACCCGGCCAGGGAGACGACGTTCTGACTCGCGAGCACCAGGGGACCGGCCTGGGCCTCTCGATCGTCCGCGAACTGACCCGGCTCCTCGGCGGCGACGTCCACCTGGAGAGCGAACCCGGCAAGGGAAGCACCTTCACGATCCGGGTCCCGATGATGCTCTCCGGCAATCGCAAGTTCGAGGTCAACCTCTCTGACGAACGGGTCGACCTGACCAAGGCCCGTCGCGTCGACCCGATGCTCCCACTGCCTCACCTCTCGTTGTCTCGGGCTTCGACGCCGGTGGTCTCCGAGCCGGCCGACCCTTATCGATGGCGTCGACGGAACCCCTCAAAAACCTGATCTCCCATCGTTCCCCGGGACGAGCCTTGGGTTATTTTGCGTTATTTCCTATATGATGATTCGATTGTGTGTGTGGCCCTGGTTCGCATTCCGGGCGGAGGCGGGTTAGACTGTCGTCTGGCGGGGCGTATGGGGTGAGGGTCGTCGGGCATTGGGCTCTGGCGTCGACCGAACCAGGGGATGGGGAGCATCGGAGCGAATGAGCAATCCGGGCGAGGGACCAGTCGTCCTCGGGATCGACCTGGGCGGGACGAAGATCCTGGCGGGAGTGGTCGGGGCGGATCACCGCATCCTCGGCCGCGCCAAGCGGCCGACGCCGGCGCGCGAGGGAGGTGCGGCGATCCTCTCGGCGATCCTTGGTTGCATCGACGAGGCGCTGAAGGTCGCCGGGCTCGACCGGAGCGTGATCGCCTCGGCCGGCGTCGGCTCGCCTGGTCCGCTCGACACGGAGACCGGCGTCATTCTCTTCAGTTCAAACCTCAACGTGAAGAACTATGCCCTCGGGCCCGAGCTTTCGAAGGCCCTCGATCGGCCGGTTGTCGTGCAGAACGATGTCCGTGTCGGCGGGTATGCCGAGCACCGCCTGGGTGCTGGCCGCGGCTATGCCAGTATGATCGCGGCGTTCGTCGGGACGGGGATCGGCGGGTGTTACATCCAGCGCGGTGAGATCGTCCGAGGATCGACGTCCAACGCCGGTGAGATCGGGCACGTGATCATCAAGGCGGGTGGCCCGCGGTGCGGCTGCGGTGCCCGCGGATGTCTGGAGGCCCTGGCGAGCAAGACGGCGATCGGCCGTCGGGTGCAGAAGGCGGTTCGCAGGGGTCTGCCCACGGTGCTTGGCGACAAGATGGCGCGAAAGGGGGGGCGGCTCAAGAGCGGCGACCTCGCCGAGGCCGTCGCGGCGAAGGATCTGGTCGCTGTCAAGGAGGTCCACCGGGCCGCCCATTACCTGGGCCTTGGGCTCGGCAGTCTGATCAACGTCCTGGGGCCCGAGATTGTCATCATCGGCGGTGGGGTCGCCGGGGCGCTGGGGCAGCCCTACCTCGACCTGGTTCGGACCGCCGCGCGGTCGCAGGCTCTCACCGACCCCGATGGCCTGATCCGGATCGAGCCGGCCTCGCTCGGCGACGATGCCGGCATCCTGGGCGCCTCACTTCTCGCCCGCGAGAAGTTTGTCACCACCTGACGCCTCGACCGGCACGACCCGGCAGGTTCCCTTGATTCTGCCGCGCTACTCTGATCGAATGTCTCTCACGAGAGAACGACGCCCCGGCGGGACAAGCCCGGGCCGGGAAAGCAGGGCTGGGGATTGAAGAAGATGGGGTGCTCGGGATGATCGTCGGTGTGCCTCGGGAGATCAAGGCAGATGAGTATCGGGTGGCGATGCTCCCGGTCGGCGTGGAAGAACTGACCCAGGCCGGCCACAAGGTCCTCATCGAGACGGGAGCCGGGCTCGGCAGCGGGATCGACGATGCCCAGTACCAGGCCGTCGGCGCCTCGATCATTCCGAATGCTGCCGAGGTCTGGGCCTCGTCCGACATGGTCGTCAAGGTGAAGGAACCCCTCGAGCCCGAATGGGCCCACCTCCGCCCCGAAAAGGTCCTCTTCACCTACTTCCACTTCGCGGCCGACGAGCGGCTCACCACCGCGATCATCGAGAGTGGGATCACGGCAATCGCCTATGAGACCCTCCGCGACGCCCGAGGCAACCTTCCGCTGCTGACCCCGATGAGCGAGGTCGCGGGCCGGATGAGCATCCAGGAGGGTGCCAAGTACCTGGAGCGTCCCCAGGAAGGGCGAGGCATCCTGCTCGCGGGAGTGCCGGGCGTGGCTCCGGCCGAGGTCGCAATCCTCGGCGGCGGCGTTGTCGGCTCGAACGCGGCCAAGGTCGCCGCCGGACTCGGGGCCACCGTCCGCATCCTCGACGTCAACCTCGACCGCCTTCGCTACCTCGACGACATCATGCCCCCGAACGTCACCACCCTCTACTCCGATCGCCACACGATCCGGGAGTCGATCGAGCGGGCCGATCTTGTCGTGGGGGCCGTTCTGATCACAGGGGCTCGAGCGCCCCGGCTCGTCCACCGTAACGACCTGGCCCGGATGAAGACCGGCTCCGTGATCGTCGACGTCGCGATTGACCAGGGGGGATGCATCGAGACCAGCCGCCCGACCACCCATCGTGCCCCGACTTACGTCGTTGACGGCGTCGTCCACTACTGCGTGACCAACATGCCGGGCGCTGTCGGCCGGACGAGTACCTATGCCCTTTGCAACGTGACCCTGCCCTACGTCTTGCAACTGGCCCGGCTCGGCTGGCGGAGCCTCGCGGCCTCGGATCCCGGTGTGGCTGAGGGCGTTAACATCACAGGAGGGCGCGTGACCAATCGGGCCGTCGCCCAGACTTTCGGGCTCTCCTACCACCCACTCGACCACGAGGTCCGGTCGGTCCCCGGAGACGGCGCCGGGGCCGTTGCCCTCGCCTCCGGCCGGGGCTGACCGGCCACTCCCTGACTCGGCCCCGCGTCCGCCCGTCCGGCGACCCGGGGATTCCCGACCCCCTGCCCCTGTTCGCGGAGGACTCTCCATCATGAACACCAATGACTTCGACGCCGGCCTGCACGAGCCCAACGGCCACAGCCACGATCACGACCACGACCACGATCACGATCACGATGATGTTCTCGCCGAGGAGGCGCTCGAGGAAGCCCTGGAACTCGATACTCAGAGCCAGATCTTCCTCGAAATGCGACGCCAGAACCTCGACCTGCTCCGCCTTGCCACCGAGGTTGCCGGCTACTCCGGTGAGCACGGGCCGCTCAAGCCCAGCGATCTCAAGGGTGCGATGCGGAATATCTGGGATGTCTTCTCGGAGTTCTACACCTGGATCGATCCCGAGGAGGCCGAGGAAGGCGACGAGGAGGATATGGAGGATTGAATCAAAGAAATCGCGGAGACGCAGAGAAATCCCTGAGGATTCGTGGAACCAACGGACCTTAGCCGAAGTCTCTGTTTCTGTATCTCCGTGATAGAATCCCGGGAGTGGGACAGCGATGGTCTCCGAAGAAATCTCGACGCTGAGATGGGTGGGAGACGCCGCGACCGGGGTTCTGCGCCTGATCGACCAGACCCGGCTTCCGGGCGAGTCGATTGAGATCGAATGCCGGGACGTTCCGACGGTCTGGGAGGCGATTCGATCGCTCCAGGTCCGAGGCGCCCCGGCGATCGGCGTTGCGGCGGCCTACGGTGCCGTGATCGGCGCCCGATCGGGCGGCCCGGTCCGTGACGCTCTGGCCCAGGCCGCGGCGACGCTCCGAACCAGCCGGCCGACGGCGGTCAATCTCTTCTGGGCTCTCGACCGGATGGAGGCCGCTGCCTCCTCGGCCGGGCCTGAGATCGACGAGAAGGACCTCCTCGACCGGCTCCTGGAGGAGGCCCGTCGGATTGAGGCCGAGGACCGCGCCATGTGCCGGGCGATCGGTCGGCATGGCGCCGACCTCGTCGAGCCCGGCCAGGGCGTTTTGACCCACTGCAACGCCGGCGGCCTGGCGACCGTCGACTACGGGACCGCACTGGCCGTGGTCTTCGCCGCCCACGAGCGCGGGACTCCGTTCCGCGTCTTCGCCGACGAGACCCGGCCGCTCCTTCAGGGCGCCCGGCTCACCGCCTGGGAACTCGCCCGGCGCGGCATTCCCGTCACCCTGATCTGCGACAGCATGGCCGCCCAGGTCATGCGCGAGGGGAAAATTCAACTGGTCGTCGTCGGAGCCGACCGGATCGCCGCCAACGGCGACGTCGCCAACAAGATCGGTACTTACTCCGTCGCACTGCTGGCCCGGGCGCATGGCATCCCGTTCTATGTCGCGGCTCCGTCCAGCACCTTTGACCTCTCCCTCTCCGACGGCTCTGCCATCCCCATCGAGCAACGTGACCCACGTGAAATCACTCACGGCTTCGGCCGGCCGACAGCCCCCGAAGGTATCGACGTCTATAACCCGGCGTTCGATGTCACACCCGCCAACCTGATCGCTGGCATCATCACCGAGAAGGGGATCATCCAGCCCGTCGAGGCGGCGACGATCCGACGTTTTCTGGGTTGAGGTTTCGACGGACTTCCGCTGGTGAGGCGACGAATCCAGCTTTGGTCTTGATTTTTTATAGAAAGTCTTGCTCTGGGGGACGATCCCTAATAATCTCAGATCCTATGGCCCGGTGAGTGAAGGCGTCCGTGGCGAGACGGACGCAGGAACCGCGGGAAAGCCCATCCATGAGCGCCGAATCTCACGAGTCGGAATGGCCGAAGGAGCCGGTGTCGCGGGGCAACCTGCGCCAGCAGGTGGCGGCTCGGCTCATGACCGCGATTTTCCAGGGGCGGTTCCGTTCGGGGCAGCGACTCGTGGTTCAGGACCTTGCCTCGGCCTATCAAGCGAGCCCGACCCCGGTGCGCGAGGCCCTGCTCGAGCTGGCGAGCCTGGGGCTGGTCATCCTGCTTCCGAATCGTGGAGCGATTGTCCAGCCGTTCGGCCCGGAGGAGATCCGGGAGATCAGCGAGGTCCGCCGCCTGCTCGAGGTCGAGGCGACGCGCCGAGCCTGCGGTCGGATTCCCGAGGAAGAGCTGTCTGGCCTGGAGTCGGAGTTGACCGCTCTCGGGGAGCGGCCCGCCGATCAGGAATGGGATGCCCGGGCCCGCGAGATTGATACCCGGCTGCATGGATCGATCGCCAGAAACTGCGGGAGCCGGCGCCTGGCCGCTGAGATTGATCGATACCTGCTCCTGTTCCGGACGCTTCGTGACCTCTCGCATCGTCGCGACGCCTGGACCAACTACTCCCGATCCAACGACGTGCCGGAGCATCTGGCGATTGTCTCGGCTCTCCGCGGCGCCGACGCCGAGGCCGCCGCCGCCGCGATGAACCGACATATCCAGTCCGCCGCACAGAAACTTGAGGAGGTCAACTTCACGGGGCCGCCGGGCCCAGCCGCCAACGACGAACGAGATGGGGCACAGGTTAATCCGGACGCTGGTGTCCATCCTCGTTAACCCTTCCTCGAGATCGCTCCACGATCCGACACCCCCGAACCGAATCGGTCGATGCCATCCTGGCTTGATCTCGGGCGCGTCACTCTGACAGCCGGCGGTCATCGCCAACGCGCCTGGCGGTCCCGGCGGCGGGAGCTTCCAGTCGGCCTCAGATCCGCGGCTCCACTTTGGCCTGGAAGTCGATCGGATCGAGGAAATCGAAGTACGATGGCCGTCGGGCCGGGTCGATCGATACCGTGACCTTCCGGCCGATCGCGGCTACCAGCTCCGCGAGGGGGATGCGGAACCCAGACAGACCTTCGGCCCCGTCGCACGTCGAAAGGAGGACCCGCACCATGTCTCACGACGGCCGATCGGCCTTGAGTCCCGTGGAAATCCCCAGAAAACAACTTTGAGCCTGGACCACGCATATACGGGAGCTGATCCATGCCGGAAATCCGATGCAGATTGAGCCACCTCGCTGTCGCGATCGGCGCCGCCCTTACTCCGACGCTCGCCATCGCCGACGACCCCTCCATTGCCGGCGTGCTCAAACCGTTCATCGACCGCTCGAAACTCGCCGGTGCAGTGGTCCTCGTCGCCGACCGTGAGAAGGTTCTGACGCTCCAGACGATCGGATTCGCCGACCTGGCCACCAAAACTCCGATGAAGCCCGACACCCTCTTCTGGATCGCCTCGCAGTCCAAACCGATCACGGCCGCCGCCCTGATGATGCTCGTGGACGAGGGGAAGGTCCGGCTCGATGACCCGGTCGAGAATTACCTGCCGGAGTTCAAGGAAATCTGGGTCGCCGTCGAGAAGGACTCCCGGCACATCAAGCTGGAGCGGCCGAAGAGGAAGCCGACTGTGCGCCACATCCTCAGCCACACGAGCGGTTTACCGTTCAGCTCAGCGATCGAGCGACCGACCCTCGACGGGCTCCCTCTCCGCGTCGCGGTCGGGAGCTACGCCATGACCCCACTCCAGTGGGAGCCGGGGACGAAGTACCAGTACTCCAACGCCGGCATCAACACCGTCGGGCGGATCATTGAAGTCGTAACCGGCATCCCTTATGAGGAATTCTTGGGTCAACGCATATTCATTCCCCTCGGTATGAAGGATACGACGTTCCGTCCAAGCGCCGAGCAGGTGGCACGGCTGGCGAAGGCGTACCGGTCGAGGAACGGCGGTGGGATGGAGGAGGTCCCAATCACTCAGCTCCGATACCCGCTCGACCTCCCGACCCGCCAGCCAATGCCCGCCGGCGGTTTGTTCTCCACTGCGGCCGATGTCGCCCGCTTTTGCCAGATGATCCTGAACGTCGGCACCTTCGAGGGAAAGCGGTATCTCTCCGAGTCAGCCGTCGCCGAAATGACTGGGCGACAGACCGGGCCGCAGATCCGGGAGAACTACGGCCTGGGCTGGGCGACCACCGAGAGCCGGTCCCCGGGCGTCGAGGGCATCCCCGGCCCTTGCGGCCACGGCGGAGCCTACGCCACTCACATGTGGATCGACCCGAGACGCGGGCTCATCACCGTTTACATGGTCCAGTCCGTTGGTGCAGGGCCCGAAGGCGGCAAGATGGAGACAGCCTTCCGAAAGGCCGCTGATGCCGTCTTCGGAAAGAAGTGAGAGACGCTTCACTTCACCCGATGATCGGGGCGTGGAGGGCCCGCGCGAGGCCCTTCCGTCGCCCCGGCGCGCGGTGTAGGATCGCTCTTCGACGAGACTCCACCCCTCGGATCTTCAACCAGGGAGATGCGCCCGCCATGCCAAGGTTTCGATACTTGCCCTACCATCTCGCGATTCTCGCCGCACTGGCGATCGCCTCGGTCGGTTCGCCGGCGACAGCCCAGCCTGGCGCTCCACCGACACCGCCAACGCTGAAGCTCGCCGAGCCCTCGGCCTCGCGGGTCTACCAGCGCGAGACGAACGGTCTGGCCGAGATACCCGTCGTCCTCGAAGGAGCGAAGGACGGCCAGAAGCTGATGGACGTCACGATCTCGGGCGGCAACGCGCCGCTGTCGACCGTCCGATTCGTCGACGGCAAGATCGTCGGCGTGCCGACCGGTGGGCCGTACACGATCAGCGCACAGGTCCAGACGCAGGGGCGCGGCATCGAGAACCTCAATGTGAACGACGTCTACGTCGGCGACCTCTGGGTCCTGTCCGGACAGTCGAACATGGAAGGCGTCGGTAATCTGATCGACGTCGCACCGCCCCATCCTCGGGTCATGATGCTCGGAATGGACGGCCGTTGGAAGCCTGCGGAGGAGCCGCTCCACTGGCTCCTCGATTCGCCCGACCCGGTTCACTCGGGCGACCCGAAGACCCGGGAGGCTCGGGCGGAACGCGCTCACAAGACCCGGCGAAGAGGGGCAGGACTGGGCCTTCCCTTTGCCTCGGCTCTCACCGACGCAACCGGTGTCCCGATCGGACTGGTAATCTGTGCCCACGGCGGGACCAGTATGGACCAGTGGGACCCCTCGAAGAAGGATCAGGGCGGGCAAAGCCTCTATGGGTCCATGTTGCGCCAGTTCAAGCTGGCCGGTGGGAAAGTACGCGGGCTCCTCTGGTATCAGGGTGAAAGTGATGCCCACCCCGGCGCCGCCGAGCAGTACGGCCACAAATTCGCCCATTTCATTGAGGCCGTTCGGTCGGACTTCGGCCAGCCCGAGTTGCCGTTCTACTTCGTCCAGATCGGCCGGTTCGTCCATGGCGGCGACCCGAAGAGCTGGAACACCGTCCAGGAAGCCCAGCGCCGGCTGCCCGAGCGGGTGCCGAACACGGCTGTCGTCTCGGTGATCGACCTCGAACTTGACGATCCGATCCACGTCGGGACCCAGGGACATAAGCGCGCCGGTCTCCGGCTGGCGAGGATCGCCGAGCGCGAACTGTTCGGCCAGGTCGGCGCCACGACCCCGACACTCGACAGCGTTGCGAAGGGGCCCAACAACACCCTGGTCGTCCGGTTCAAGGGGGTGAACAGGAACATCACCTCGACGAATGGCCAGGCGATGATGCGTCGCATCGACCAGATGATGATAAACGGATCCTCGAACGTCCCGCAGGCGGGCTCCCCCGCGATGATGGGGATGATGGGAGGCACGCCCTCGGCCTCCAGCGAGTCCGAATCGCCGAAATACGGCCTGCGACCCGACCGGCACATCGCCGGGTTCTCGATCCGGAAGGCCGATGGGACCGAGCTGCCGATCCTCTTCGAGGCCGCAGTCGGCGGGGCGAGGGATACGGTCGTCCTCAAACTGGCCGGCAAGGTTCCCGCCGGTGCCATGCTCTGGTACGGATACGGCTACGACCCGTATTGCAACCTTGTGGACAGTATGGACATGGCCGTCCCGACGTTCGGCCCGGTCGCGCTCGACGAGGTCCTCGGCACCGAACCGACGACCGCCGCGGCCCGGCCTCAGTCATCGCATCCGATCCGGGCCCTTGTCATTACGGGCGACAACGTCTCGGCCCACAAGTGGCGGGAAACCTCCGCCGAATTGAAGAAGATCCTCGAGAAGGGTGGCAAGATCCACGTCGACATCTCCGAGACACCCTCGAAGGACCTCACCGACGAGAACCTCGCGAAGTACGACGTCCTGATCCTCAACTATCGCGAGACCCCGAAAGCGCCGTCCGATACGGTCTGGTCGGAGGCCAACAAGGAGGCCTTCCTGAAGGCCGTCCGCGGAGGCAAGGGAGTGGTCGGCTATCATTACGGATCGGCCGCCTTCGCCCGACCGAACTGGGTGGAGTTCGAGAAGGCCGTCGCGGGCGGCTGGCGGTCCCAGGGCTTCCACGGCCCTGCGCATGCCTTCACGGTAAAGAAGACCGATGTGAAACACCCGATTTCGGAGGGACTTCCCGCGAAGTTCGATCATGAGGTGGACGAGCTCTACCAGAACTCGATGCTAACGCCGGGGAGCGTCGTGCTGGCGACTGCCTATTCCGACCCCAGCAAGCCCAAGGGCACCGGAAAGGACGAACCGGTGATCTGGGTGAACCACTATGGCATGGGACGCGTCTTCGAGGATGTCCTCGGACACGACGTGAAGGCGATGTCCGATCCTGAGTATCAGAAGTGGCTGGTCCGTGGAGTTACCTGGGCGGCCACCGGCAAGACCGAATGACCAATCCTCCGCCCGGCCAGCGCGATTACAGCGCCGTGCGGCTCTCGCGGCACGCCATCGAACGGTTCATCGAACGGTTCGGGGCCGAGCCCGAGGCCGCACCCGACGAGCTGCGCCGGGCCCTCTCTCGCACCCGGAGACTTGGTAGGAACCCCGAGAACGGAGCCGTCGCCGTGCTGGCCATGTTCCGGGCACGGGTGATGGTCGCCATCCTTCAGGATTCGAACTGCCTGACCGTCCTGACCTGGAACCAGTTCGTTCCCCGCCTCACCGAGTTTGGCCGGAACAAGCTCCCGCGCAAGTGGGGCCGGACCCTCCGCCGGCTCATCGCGGATGACAATATGGAAGTGGAAGGCCGTAACCCCGAAACACACCGTGGAAACGAAAGGGAAGAGTAGGAATTGATTCTTCAAAAAGACAGATTCAAGAATGAAAAATAGAAGCCGGTTCGTCAGAATCCGCGAAGGCAGGCAAGGAATCCCTGATTATCATATCAGGATAAATCTTTGCAAGAACGTCGGGCTTGTTTCGTGGGCTCTGTGAGTTTCCGTGGTAACGGGGTATCCCGGCATGGTAGACCCGGCCCCGGATCCGACTCCTTTCGTGCCCTCCGTGTTATTTCGTGGTTACGGCTTTTCTCCGTTCGCGGTTGGCGTGGGAATCGACTTGGGGGCAAATCCGAGGATCACACGGCAAGGGGCGTTTTCCAGGACATATCTCGTGTTTGAGGCGAAGGCGGTTGTGTCGCCGCGTCGGTAAGCGCCTCGGAGGCTCATGAAGATCGCGTCGAACTTTCCCTCGACGGCGGCCCGGACGATCTCGGGGCCGGCTTCGCCGCGGGCGATCAGCCGATCGACCGATCGACCGAGTTCATTCGCGCGCTCGACGGCTTGCTCGATCAGATCCTGAGCCGTCCCCACCGGATCGATCCCGTCTTCGCGGGCCTCTGGTTCGACGACGTCGATGAGTGTTACCGAGATCGCCGGGTCGAGGAAGCTGAGGACTGTTTCCAGGAAATCCGAGCTCAGGGGGCTGCCGTCGTAGGCCAGGAGCAGCCGCTCCACGCCGTGCCAGCTCTTCCGAAGTTCGGCCAGGATGCGGGCCGTCTCGGCGGCGACGGCGCCGGGACGGGGAATCTGGCTGCCGCCGGCGATGTCGAGCCGGGCATCCCGATCTTTCCCCAGAACCCGGATTGAGATCGGCTCAGGCTTCGCACCGCCCAGATTCAACCAGTAGAGGGCCACCTGGTCGAGCTGGTCTTCCGGTCGGAACTTGTTGGAGGCGCCCATGATGAGTTCCTGGGCCCCGATCGCGCGAGCGGTCTGCGCCAGGGCGTAGAACGGCTCGTTGGTGGGCACGATCACCGGTTTGACGGGCTTACCCGCATGCTCGGCCAGGTTCACGACGGCCGTCAAGAGTTGCCGGTCCTGCTCGGTGATTTGCGGTTCCAGGTCGGCCGAGCGCTGGGGGAGCACCGAAGCCGTCATCACCACGACCTCGGTCGTCTCGGGGTCGGTCTCGGCGAGACATCGCTCGAGCATACCCAGATTGTATGGCGATCGGATCGCTACCAGCTTGCGATACGGCTTCGTCAGGCTCAGCGATTCGACGTTCAGGTTGTCGGCGCGCCTCTCGTTGAACTGCTCCAGGTGCTCTCGGTGTTCGGCCGATGCGCCGGCCTGGCGCCGGCGGTGGAAGTGCTCGCTGACCCAGAAAACGGCGAAGAACCCGGCCGTGAATACCACGCCGGTGATCGTGGCAACCTCCTTTGTCAGCAGGTTGAAGATCGCCGAGACGGCCAGAACCAGGAAGACGAGTCCAATCCCAACCGGAATCTCGTAGCCTTTGACGCGGATGTTGAGCGGGACCTCGAATTCTCTCGGCTCCGGCCGCTTGAACCGCAGGACCAGCATCGACATCGTCATGAAGACAAAGCTCCAGACCACACCGAAGGCGTATGCCTCGCCGAGGGTGAGCACATCCCCCCGGCTGGCAATCGTGGTGATGATCTGGAGGATCACCACCAGGTTGATGAGACGTGAGCTGGTCCCGTACCTGGGATGTGGTCGAAGAAACCAGTCGGGAAGGACGCCGTCCTCGGAGACTCGGTTCAGCACGCCGTTGGAGCCAACGATCGCTGTATTCACGGCTCCAGAAAGGATCAATGAACCGACGACCACCACCATTGCGTTGAGAGTCAGCCGGGCCCACTGCGGGCCCACCACGTTCATCGCCAGGCCACCGATCACGTTTCCGGCATACCGGGTCACGCGCTGGTCATCCGGAATGATCATCACCGCAAAAAAGCTGATGAGTGAGGTAAGCAGCATACTATACAAAAATACAACCATCGCGGCGCGTCGAAAGTTTTTGAGTTTCGGGCTTTCAACCTCTCGATAGACCTGGGCCAAAGTCTCCTCGCCGCTCATCGCCAGGATCGAGTGACCGAACGAAACCATGATGCCGACTAGGCCGATCAGGCCCAGCCAGTTGCCTGAAATGTGATCGGGGCGGAGCGATTCGCCCAGGCTCGTCTCGCCCAGGAAGCCGAGGGGGTCGACCTGCTTGCCGAAGGGGTCGAGCATCTGAGTTCCCGTCGGGCTCACTTTCTTCGCGAGGTCGGGTGTCAGCGGTGGGATCGAGCGCTTCTCGGGTCGGACCGCGAGGGTGACCAAACACCAGGCGACCATGACGACGCCGATCACGGTCGTCGCGGCCATGATCTTCAGAGCCCGGTCACTGGATTCGTGGATCCCTCGAATGTTCACCCGCCAGAAATAGATAATCACGCCCACGGCCATGATCGCAGAGAGCGGGTTCGTGTAGGCGACGAGCCAGCTATCGGGACCGAGTTCAAAGAGGTCGTTGATCAGCCCGACGATGTATTGTCCGCCCGAGACGGCACTGATTGGACCGGTGAGGATGTAGTCGAACAGCAGCGCTGAGACCGCGATTCGGGCAAGCGTCCCACCCATCGCCTCCTTGACGATCCGGTAGACACCGCCGCGCACGAACATGGCGCAGCTCTCGATGTAGACGCTCCGCACGCCGTAGCTGAAGAGCATCACGCCCAGGATGAACCAGGGAGCGGCCTTGCCGATCTGCGACTCGACGATCCCTTCTATGTAATAGACCGTACTGGCGAGGTCGCAGAGAACAATCGCCGCCGTCCGCCAGAACGAGATGAAGGTGAACATCACGCTCGTGACGACCACCACCTGCCCAGCCGTCGGGCCTCGGCGATGCGGTTTTGCTGTCGGATTCGTGGACGTGACAGAGCCGTCAGAGGCGGTCAAGCGAGGATCGCCGGCGGACATATCGGTGGAGTTCCCGGAGAATGGGATCGGGCCGAAGCTGGCAAGTCGATGATTACAGCGGACTTGCCGAGGCGGCGTCAAGAGGCGGACGTAGCATCGTCCGCCGCCTTCTGCCTCGACCTTACTCGCACGACCCTTGCCAAGAGCCCCGCAATAACGATTGTAATCGCCCCGAGGACGTCGGCGACCAGGTAGCCGACTCTCGGGCGATCTTTCCAGTCGAAGCCAAATCTCGTGCTCAAACCGTCGCCCCGCACAATGGCCCAAAGCTTGAGCGAGCGGTCGATGAGAGCTTCGACAATTCTCGCGAGCCCTTCATAGGAACTGCCGTATGTGAAGGTCGAAGGACCTAATCCGCCGAAGGCGATCGACGCCAGCACGCCGGCGAGCCCCGCGAGCATCATCGCGATCAGGGTGCGATTCAAGGTGCCTGAGTAGACCATCACCGCGTAGAGGCCGAGGTCAATCGTCACCACCGAGAGGAAAACGACCGGGTGGAACAGGACCACGCTGCGATCGACCATCCGGGCAACGACCATGTTGAGGGCCGCGAGCACGCTCAGGCGCATCATGGCCGAGGTCGAGAGCCGGTTGAGATGCATCGCGACGACCTCCTTTGTTAACCCTCCGGCTCGTTCGCGTGGAGCGGGTTGTGTCGGGCGACTCCCGCGGCGACGGCGTCGGTGAAGCTTTCCGTCGTCTCTTGACCACCGAGATCGGGCGTCCGGACACCCTGACGCAGGAGTTCGAGCGTTGCGTTCTTCACCGCCTGTCCGACGGCGATCTCGCCGAGCTGGTAGAGCAGAAGCGAGAGCGCGAGGAAGATGGCCGTCGGGTTGGCGAGGTTCTTACCGGCGATGTCGGGAGCCGTCCCGTGGGCCGCGTCGAAGAGCGCAACCCGAACAACCGCCGAGGCATCAAAGCCGAGATTGGCGCTCGCGCCGATCCCGAGCGATCCGGCAAGTCCACAGGCCATGTCCGAGAGGAAGTCACCGTACTCGTTGAGGACAAGCACGATCTGAAACTTCTCGGGCGCCATGATCACCTTGCCGAGCATTGCATCGAAAAGCTCGACGGAGTGGTTAACCTCGGGGAACTGTCCCGCGACTTCCTTCGTGATCTGTTCGAAGAGACCATCGGTGGCGCGCTGGATCGTATATTTTGAGGAGCTGGTCACTCGCTTCCCCGTTTTCCGGGCGAGGTTGAAAGCGTATCGAGCCGCCTGCGTGACCGGCTGACGCTCCACGATTCGAAGGCTGACCGCCCCGTCCTCACCGATCAAACGACCGGGATCGTCGTAGGTCCCGCCGGTGGCGATCCGAACGATATCGAGATCGAGCTCGCGTCGGAAGTTCGTTGGGACGCCGGGGATCGTGTAAACCGGCCGGTGGATCACCGAGAGGTTCAACCGTCGGCGGAGGACCGCGTTGGGGCTCTCCTCAGCCGTGGTGGTCGGGTGCTTGAGGGCGACCCGAGCGGCATGGATGGCCTCGACGGCCTCATCGTAAAGGAGCTTGCCGCGCGCCCGACGGTTTTCCAGACTGATGTCGACCGGAATGAACTCGAGGCGAACGGGCAGGGCCTCGGCCAGGCGATGGACGGCCCTCGAAAGCTCGGCTCCAATACCGTCTCCCAGGAGCTCGGCGACGGGATAAGTGGGACGCATTCCTGTCCGAGTCTCCTTAACAGTTCGGGGAAGAGTAGGTCAACGCCGATTGTACGGGGGTGGCCGCAAAGTCGTCAAACCCGTCGCGGCGTAACGGGATCCGGCGGTCGGTCCCTGGCAATTCTCCGGCCCGAGGGGTATATTACGAACAGGATCGGCCCGTGCCCTGGGCCTCGTCTCCTCGAGGGCCGACCGTCTGGGCGCCGGCCCGCCATCACGCCGATCGATTGACACGGGAGAGGTCTGATGTCCACCGCGGGCAAGGTCCTTGTCGTTCTGGTGATGCTTGTCTCCATCGGCTGCCTGATCCTGGCCGGTGGTGTCGCTCAACTTCATTACAACGCCAACCAGCGGCTCCAGAAACTGGATTCCGATCTGGAAAAAGCCCAGGCTGGGATCGATTCGACGCGAGCGGAGATCGCCCAGACCCGCGACCTGACCAACATCATGCAGGAGAAGCTCGATCGCGAGATCGCGGCCCTTCGGTCGCAGCAGACCGACCTGGAACGGACGCGGTCGCAGGTGACCGACATGCTCGCCCGGCTCCAGGCCGATCTGAAGACGGTGAACGACACCATTGCCTCGGCGCGGGAGTCGCATCAGGTTCGGATTGCCGAGTTCAATGCGGATACCGGGGCGATGGATGACCTCCGGCGTCGTGTGAACGAGCTGAAGGCGACAAACTCTGAGATGACCGGCCGGCTCCAGTCGCTTCGGGACCAGTTCCAGAAGTCGTATCACGATAGCCTCCAGAGGATCGGCTCGCGTCGCTGATTGACCGCCGGGAAAGGGATCAGCGTTGACCGATGACCGAGAGTCGAGCGAGGAGACCGAATTGGCTCCTCTCGAGAATGCCCATCGGACGACCGGCTCGGGCCCACCTGCATCGGGGGCAACATCGTGGGTGGGTATCATCGCGAATCGTAATTCTGGCGCCGGACGCGGCCGTCGGCTGGTCGACCACTTGGTTTCCGAGCTTCGACGACTGGGAATTGCATCGGAGGTAGCCTGGACACCCCAGGCCCGGGCGTCGCTGGTCGAGCGAGCGAGCGTTCGGAACGATTGTCGATGCTTGATCGCCGTTGGGGGAGACGGAACAGTCTCGGCCCTGGTCAACGAGCATCCCGGCGTGCCGATGACCGTCATGCCGGCCGGGACCGAAAACCTGGTTGCCCGGCATTTCGGGCTCAGGCGCGATCCGCATGGCCTGGCCAGACTGATCTCGGCCGGCCGTGCGGTACCGGTGGATGTCGCCGAGGTGGCCGGGCGTCGTTTTCTACTGATGGCCGGATTCGGGTTCGATGCCGATGTTGTGACGCGGCATCATCGAGGGCGAATCTCTCGCTCCGGAGCGATGGGGACCACAAGTCGTCTGGCCTACGTTTGGCCCATCCTCCGCGCCAGTTTCACCTACCGATTCCCGGTGATTACTGTCCGGATTCTGGATCCGGGGTGCGAAGAGACCCTCCGAGGGACGACCGTCTTCCTGTTCAACCTCCCCAGATATGCCCTTGGCCTTCCCTTCGTTCCGATCGCCCGAGACGATGATGGCTGGCTTGACCTGGTCGTTTTCCGCCATCCGGGTCCTTTTCGAGCTTTCTATTATCTCTGCAAGGTCTTCCTTGGCGTTCATTTGACGGATCCGAGCGTATACCATCGACGAGTCCGGAAGGTGGTCGTAAGTTCGCGATCGAGGATTCCGGTTCAGCTCGACGGCGACCCCGCCGGCTCGGTGCTGCCCGGAAGTCGAGGAGAACCGATCGTCGTTTCCCAGAGCGTGGAGGACGGTGGAACGTCGCTCCATCGGAAGGAATGGGTCGTTGAAATTCTTCCTTCCTCGCTCTCAATGCTGGTACCGCCCCGACACTTGAAGTCATAGTCAGTCAGAACGCCAGAAGGCAATCGGTCTTCGTTCTGTACTCGCCAACTCAGGAGCAGGATGATAGGATCGGCCCTGGATCGAGAGGGATCTCGCGAAAGGAGTCGTCGGATGGGCACGCCCAACCCCGTTGTGATTGGCCCGGCTCGCGTTGGGAAGGCTGGGCCGCTGGCGCTGATCGCTGGCCCCTGCGTGATGGAACCGGGCGGTCTCACGCTCCGAATCGCCGCGAGGCTCGCCGAGGTCTGCGGCGAGCGCGGAATCCCGCTGATCTTCAAGGCGTCGTTCGATAAGGCCAACCGGACGTCGGGTTCGAGCTTTCGTGGGCCAGGCGTCGAGGAAGGGCTACGCACCTTTGAGAAGGTGAAGGCCGAGACCGGCTTACCTGTGACGACCGACATCCACGAGACGATCCAGGCGGCCCCGATCGCCGAGGTGGTCGATCTGCTCCAGATTCCCGCTTTCCTTGCCCGGCAGACGGACCTGCTCGAAGCCGCCGCCGCGACTGGCCGGCCAGTGAACGTGAAGAAGGGACAATTTCTCGCACCCTGGGACATGCAACACGTCGTCAAGAAACTGAACGCGGCGGGCGCCTCGGGCGTCCTGCTGACGGAGCGAGGAACGACGTTTGGGTACGGCCGACTGGTCAACGACTTCCGTGCGATCCCTCAGATGAAAGAGACCGGGGCGCCGGTCGTCTTTGACGCCACGCATTCGGTGCAACTCCCTGGCGGCGGTCCTGACGGTGCGGCGTCTTCGGGGCAGCGTGAGATGATCCCCACACTCGCCCGTGCCGCTGTGGCCGCGGGTTGCGATGCCCTCTTCCTGGAGGTCCACCCGGATCCTGATCAGGCGCTCTCGGACGGGCCCAACTCGCTCCGGCTCGACGAACTGCCCGATTTGCTGGATGTGTGCCTCCGCATCCGTGAGGCCATCGCCTGATTGGCCGATTGAGGCCCGGTTCGACGAACCTTCCGGCAATCCGGATCGTATGGCGAAAAGAGGGGGCCGATCGCTCGGCAGGACTCGCCGCGCGCCCCGACTTTTTCGCACAATGGAACGGGAGCAGGCGCGGCGACTCTCGCCCGACCGGCCCGCGTCGATGGTTGTCGCCCGACGGGGGGATTCTTCCTCGACGCTTCTCACCTTCGATCAGGAGTACCGGGCTTGAATCGTCGTCTTCGAATCTGGATCTGGAGTGGGCTTGCGCTGGCCGGTTTCAGTCTGGCCGTGAACTCCGGCTGCGATTACTCGGTGCCCGATAACGACATCGTTGAGAAGGGACGGACCTTTCTGGGTCCGATCCCAGGCTTAAAAGGCCGAGACCGCGACGGAGCGGTCAACAGCATCTCGCCGCGAACGGCCGAGGAGCGGAAAGCCATCCTCGATAGCTCGATCAGCCTGATCGAGCGCGCTTCGATCAAGCCCGGCGGCGACAACTACAAGCTCGCCGTCAATAAGCTGAATCAATACTTCGACGAGGGGACTTCCGAGAAGCTTTACCAGCTCGATCCCCCGGCCCGTGAATATCTGATCGCCCAGCTCGGAAACTCGGCGATTCCCCCATTCCAGTCCCGGGAATGGAACGATCGCGACACCCGACATATCGAAGACTGCATGATGTATTCGAAGGTCGCCTCCCGGGTCGCCGGGACTGGCGACGACCTGACGCGAGTCCGAAGGCTCTTTGACTGGATCATCCGACAGGTGCAACTGGTTCCTGCCGGATCCTTCGGAGGCGGCCGGCGCGGTCCGGCCTTCGCCCGGCCGTATGACGTCCTGATGCGCGGGATGGCGACCGAGTCGGAAGGGTCGGCCTGGGCCGAGCGTGCCTGGATTCTCATGGCCTTCTGCCGGCAGCTCGACATTGATGCCGGCCTGCTGACTTTCACCCGGGCGACCGGAGTCGACAGCGTGGTCGCCCGCGAGGAGCCGCAGCCTGGATCGATCCGGCCTCAAAAACCCAGGACCGTCTGGCTCGTCGCTGTTCTGATCGACGACCGGGCGTATCTGTTCGATACCCGGCTCGGTCTCGAGGTGACCGGTCCCGAGGGCCGGGGCCTATCCACGCTCGACGACGTCCTGACCGACCCGACGATTCTTGAGCGGATGAACATCCCGGGCCGCGCCCCCTACGTCGCCAGCCGGGCGGCCCTGCTCAACAGTCCGACAAAGATCGGCGTGCTGATCGACTCCAGCCCCGGCTACTTCGCGCCGAAGATGAGGCTCCTCCAGCGGGAACTCTCCGGCAAATATCGGACGGTCCTCTTCAGCGACCCGGCCGTCCAGCGCGACCATTTTGCCCGCGTACTCGGTCCACATCTCGGGTCGGTCTCGCTCTGGGAGATCCCGCTACAGGTGCAGGTCCGCCTCTTTAACGACGCCGAGTTCGTCCAGGCGATCCAGTATTCGCTTTTCTGGTTCCGGCCCGAATATCCGCTCATCTACGCAAGGGTCAAACAGCTTCGCGGCGAGATGCCGGAAGCGATCAGCGAATATGTCGCATTCCGCAAGGGGGAGAACGTCCCGCTTGCGATCCACCAGAAGGGTGTGTCGAAGGAGAAGCAGCAAACGATTCCGAAAGACGTCCAGGCTGGCCTCGACGTCTACGCGAGCTACTTCCTAGGGCTGGCCCATCTCGAGAACAACAATCTCGACCGCGCCGCGGAAATGTTCCGGCAGGTCGTTGGTTCCGTTCCGCCACCGAGCGGGAAGCGGCAACCTTACTATTATATGTTTCAGTGGGGTGCCAACGCGAACCTTGCGCGGATCGAGGAAGCACGACGAAATCCCGGGGCGGCCATTGACTACTACACCCAGCCTGACCCTACGCCGCAGGGTGTTGGCAATCAAATCCGGGCCCGTGAACTGATCTGGCTGGACCCCATGCGTTGATCGGCCGGAGAACGGGGCGCGGAACCGCCGTCGATGGCGATGCGCCCC
Organism: Planctomycetales bacterium; assembly: GCA_027451455.1. Classification (GTDB taxonomy): domain Bacteria; phylum Planctomycetota; class Planctomycetia; order Isosphaerales; family Isosphaeraceae; genus JAKAUH01. The sequence goes on from DAIDJI010000004.1 coordinate 21,348, forward strand.
GTAAGGGCGGACCAATCCAGGAAGCCCGAGTCAGACGGAAGAGACAACCGGGGTGGCTGTACCAACCGGGGGGCTACACAGGGCGCTTGCCACGTTGCGATCCTGAAGCTCCTGGCGAATGATGGGGATCGAGCCGGGTGCCTCAATCCCGACACGCACGTGATTGCCACGAATGCCGACGATCGTAATCTTGATGTTGCCGTCGACGACGATGGACTCGTTGAGCTTTCGGCTGAGGACTAACATCGGGTAAATTCCTTTCGGGCTCGTGGTGTCAGGTTCGTGGCCTCACCAAGGTCAGAGTGTCGTGGACCGGGAGAGGCAAAGGACGTCGATCCGGTTGATGACCTGCCGGACGCCTTCGACGCCGCCGGCGATCTCTTGTGCGATCTGCTTGAGGAAGTAAGAAGGCACCCGGCCCAGCAAATGAACCTCGTCGTCCTGAGCCAGGCACGAGACGTTCCTGAGGGCGAGATAGCCACTCCTCCACAACCGATCCTCAATCACTTCCTGGATCCTGGCCTGTGGCGGCCGAACCCAGGAGCGGTGGACACGGGCTCGCTCCAGTTCTTTTACCGGGGTCATCTCCATGGTGCCGTGGGTTCCTTAGGGTCCGGCGACCTTGTTGGACTTCGTCGGGATTTCGGCATCCATCACCGCCGAGCCGGACCCGATCGTTTCAGGCCGCGGTCGTCCACACTTTGGACGATAGGCTGGGCGCACAAAAAAACCCCGTCCTGGTCGAAATTCGACAAGGCGGGGCCACCCTAGCCACGTTGCAGGCCCATCGCGAGCCAGCATGATCAAGAGGAGAGTAGCCGGTCGTCGTCGGTTGGTCAATCCCAGATTACTCGATTTGTCCCATAGGGGCCTGAGTCACAAACGTACCCATCTTGCAACTTCGAGAACTGGGGGCTTCGCGCTTGCTTTGGCTGTCGCTATGATAAGTGTCAATACGTCGGGACGCGCTCATGAGGGGCCGCCCCCGGCCGGGTTCAGGAAGCCCATGCTCCGCCTTTTCGTAGGCGGCGTGTGGGCTTTTGCTTTGGGTACCTTCGAGGGGGAAGGACAACGGTCCATGAATCCGGGCACGCTATTCGATCGCTATCTCGAACTCCAGGCGTACGTCGGCTGGGAGCCTTCCGACGCAGACCGACTCGCCGCAGCCGCTCCGCTCGTTGAGCCCTATATTGCCGGCCTGGTTGATGACTTCTATGCCGAGGTCGAGAAACATGCGGGCACGCGGAAGGTCATCACCGGCGGACACTCGCAAATCAATCGCCTCAAGCTCACTCTCGGCAGGTGGCTCCGCGAACTTTTTTCGGGGACCTACGACGCGAAGTATGTCGAGCGTCGGTGGCGGGTCGGCTACCGCCATGTCGAGATCGGCCTGGATCAGGTCTTCACCAACGTCGCGCTTTCGCGAATTCGTAGTAGCCTGGTTCACGGAATTCAGGAGAGCTGGCGAGGCAGCGAGGAGGAACGGAAGGAGACAATCCGAGCTCTCAACAAGCTTCTCGACCTCGACCTTGCCATCATTGAAGATGCCTATCAGGCTGAATATGCCGCGCGACTCCAGCGCACCGAGCGCCTGGCAACGATCGGGCAATGCGCCGGTGGGATCGCGCACGAATTGCGCAACCCCCTCAACGTTGTCAAGACCTCGGTGTATTACCTTCTCAACGCCCGGAGCCCGACCGAGGAAAAAAAGTCCGAGCACCTGCGCCGGATCGAACGAAACGTCGAACTGGCCGACGGAGTCATCACTTCGCTCTCAAACTTCGCGCGGATGCCGGTCCCCGAGCTACGGCCGATCCGGGTCGAGTCGCTGCTCCGAGAGGTCCTGGAGTTGAATCCAGTCGGGGACGGAATCGAGCTCGAACTGGATTGCCCCAATGGGCTACCCCCGGCTCTCGGCGACGCCGACCAACTCCGGATCGTACTGGGGAACCTGGTCCGAAATGCCCGGGAAGCCATGCCCGAGGGAGGCCGGCTCGCCATCTCCGCCCGTGCCCCGGGAGAGTACGTGGAACTGAGCGTCACCGACACAGGCACCGGCATCGCTCACGACGATTTGATCCGGATCATGGAGCCCCTCTACTCAACCAAGGCCCGAGGTCTCGGACTGGGCCTCGCCATCGCCCGATCGATCGTCGAGAAAAACCATGGTATGATCGAGGTCGCCAGCGAACCGGGTCGCGGTAGCGTCTTCAAAGTACGGATCCTGACTGCTCCCACCGGGGCCGAGGAGGACGAAGTGCTATGAGTCAGCAGACGCCCCGCATCCTCGTTGTCGACGACGACGCGGACATATGCCGCAACCTCTGCGACATCCTTTCCGACCTCGGCTACGAGGTCGACTCAGCCCCAGACGGGCCGACGGCCCTGGCGCTGATTGAGCAACAGCCCTACGATGTGGCCTTGCTTGATTACAAGATGCCAGGCATGGACGGCTTGACCCTCTACCGCGAGATCAAGCGACGGCGGGCCGACACGGTCTCACTCCTCGTGACCGCCTTCGCCAGCCGAGAAACAGCCGATGAGGCCCTGACCGCCGGAGCCTGGAAAGTCTTATCCAAGCCGGTCGACTTCGCCAGGTTGCTCGGGCTCGTCGAGGAGGCCGTTTGTCAGCCCCTGGTCCTCGTCATCGACGATGACCACGACCTCTGCCGATCGCTCTGGGACCTCTTCCGCGACCGCGGTTATCGTGTCGCCCTGGCCCACGACGGTCGCGAGGCGTCCGAGCGGCTCCGGGGCCATCGCTACAAGGTCATTCTGATCGATCTCCGGCTTCCTGATAGCGACGGAAGCGAGGTCTTCCGAATGGTACGTACCGGCGATCCCAGCGCCCGGACGATCGTCATCACCGGCCACCGCTCGGAGATGGACTCAATCCTCGACGGCCTGATTGCCGAGGGGGTCGACGCCATCTGCTTCAAGCCGTTCAATATCCCCGTACTGCTCGATAAGCTGGACGAACTGGCAGGCATCCCCGATGCAACGGCCGAGGATACCTTGGCGTGAGCAGGTTGATGGACGACCCGACTCTCGACATCCTGGTGATCGAGGACGACCCCGACGCCCGCGAAAACCTGCGCGATCTCCTCGAAATGGACGGACAAAGAGTCGAGGTCGCAGGGTCGGCCGCCGAGGCAATGGCCTGCGACCATCTACCGCATTTCGCCGCGATTATCCTGGATCGCCGCCTACCCGACGCCACGGCAGAGCGACTCATGCCCCGACTCAAGGCCGCCGCCCCAGAGGCGGCAGTGATCGTCGTAACCGGTTACTCCGACTTGCAGGGGGTGATCGCTGCCCTCCGGCAAGGGGCCGAAGATTATCTGATCAAGCCGCTGAATCATGACCTGCTTCGCGCGAGCCTGGCCCGAATCGCCGAGCGACGCCGGCTGGCCCACTCATTGGAGGAAGCCAGGGAACGAGCCGTTCAGGCGGAGCGGCTGGCCGCGATCGGCGAGATGGTCGCCGGCCTGGCTCACGAGAGTCGCAACGCACTCCAGCGCAGTCAGGCTTGCCTCGAAATGCTCTCGCTCACCGTCCGGGATCGCCCCGAGGCCATCGACCTGATCGCTCGAATTCAAAATGCCCAGGACGACCTTCACACGCTCTACGAGGATGTCCGCGGATACGCCTCGCCGATCAAGCTCGAATGCGCCCTCGGTGATCTCTCCCTCGCCTGGCGTGAAGCGTGGGAGAATCTCGCCTCGGCTCGGAACGGGAAGGAGGCCACGCTCGTCGAGCGGATTCAAGGCGTGAACTTGCATTGTGTCATTGACCTCTTCCGCATGGGCCAGGTCTTCCGCAACCTCCTCGACAACGCGCTGGCAGCAGGATCGCCGCCGATTGTTGTTGAGGTCGCAGCCGAAGCGGCCTCAATCGAGGGACGGCCGGCCCTCCGACTCCGTTTCCGCGACAATGGACCTGGAATCCCTCCCGAACGCCGCGGCCAACTCTTCGACCCATTCTTTACCACCAAGGCACGTGGGACCGGACTGGGCCTCGCCATCGCCCGGAGAATCGTCGAGGCCCACGGAGGCCGGATCGAGGTCGGCGAGGACGGGCCGGGCGCCTCGTTTTTCATCACCCTACCGAGAGGACTAACATGAGCCGACCCCTGAAGATCGTCGTCGCCGACGACGAACTGGACATGCGAGACTACTTCCAGAAAATCCTGCCCCTGCTCGGCTATCAGGTCATCGGCGCTGCTCGTACCGGGCTGGAACTCGTCGAGATTTGTGCCCAGGCTCATCCCGACCTGGTCATTACTGATATCAAGATGCCGGACATGGATGGTATTGACGCAGCTTCGCGGTTGTATCGCCAAAGCCCGGTCCCCGTGATTCTTGTCTCCGCCTATCACGACGCGGAATTCATCCGGCGAGCCGAGGCCGATCACGTCATGGCTTACCTGGTCAAGCCGATCAAGCAGTCGGACCTGATACCTGCAATTCGCCTGGCCATGCACCGATTCGAACAGTTCGAGGCTCTCCGCCTGGAAGCCACCAACCTCAAGCAAGCCCTTGAGGATCGCAAGATCATTGAGAAAGCCAAGGGGATCTTGATGAAGAAAGCAAGTCTCGATGAGCCTTCAGCCTTCCGCCGGCTTCAGAAACTGGCCAGCGACAAGAACCGCAAGCTCATCGAGATCGCCCAGATGATCCTCACCGCCGAGGAGGCCCTGGGCGCCGGCGGTCAGGCTTGAGTTCACCGCGCCGGTAACCCGGGCCTCTGCTTGGTTAGTCACAACCTCAGTGGCTCGCCGCCATCGGCTCAGGGGCTTCCACCGGCTGGTGCGTCGCCGCGAATGGCCTGGCCTTGACCGCGAGTACGGGGCAGGCCGACCGGGTCACGACGCGCTCGGTCACGCTCCCCATCAGGAGCCGGCCAAGCCCGGTCCGCCCGTGCGTCCCCATCACGATCAGTCCACCGTCGATTTCATTCGCCGCCTGGAGGATTTCCTCAGCGGCGTCGCCCTGGGACAGGCGAGTCGAGATGGGATACTTCAGGTCGGGCCCCTCAACCATTCGCCGCTCCTGTTCGAGCGCCGCTCGGTAAACGGCTGGGTCGACGGCCACGGTCATGTCGCTTGCGTAAACGCCGTACGGAATCACGTGCATCAGCACGAGCCGGGCGCCGAGGTCGCGCGCCATCAACCGGGCGACGCCGAGCGAATGCTCGCTCCCCGGCGAGAAGTCGGTTGGATGGAGGATCGTCCGGATCTCCTCGAAATTCCGAGGGACCTCCGGCCGATGGTACGCCAGTACGGGGCACCGGGCACGCCGGACGATCGTCGTCGCCACGCTCCCGGCCAGAAGCCAGCTCAGACCCGTCCGACCGTGGGTGCCTACAACCAGCAGGTCGGGTTGCAACCGCTCGGCGATCCGCAGGAGCTGCGCGGCCGGCTCGCCCTCGCGGACGTGGTGCTCGACCTCGACCGGGATCTCGGGAGCGTACTCCTCTCGGAGCCGCCGGCAGATGATCTCGTCGCGGCAGCCGTTCCCCTTGGCGTCGTAGAACTCGACGACGACCTGACCGTACGGGACCGGCTCCTCCGGTACCCAGTGCGGCTCGATCACGTGGACCACGTGGATCGTCGTATGACCCGGCACCGCGAGCGAGCAGGCGGCCCGGAAGGCATCCCGGGAGCCCTCGGAGAAGTCGGCGCCGAACAGAATGGTATGAAAGGCGTTCATGGCGGTTCTCCCAGATCTTTTGGGGCCCGATCGGCCCCGGACTTCCCTCGGATGACGTTCCCCGGTGCGGTGGCCCCCGGTCCCATCGGCCGCCGCACCGGTTCGCTTGTCTCACTCGCTTCGTTGGTTGTCGCGGCCCGTTCAATGGGCCTCGCGAACCTCAAGGCGGCGGGCCTCCGCTTCGGGCGGGGCCTTCTTCGGCATGACAACCTCGAGGACTCCCTTGCGCAGCTCGGCCGTGGCTCCGCCCATGTCGACGCCCTCCGGGAGTGGGATTACGCGGTGAAAGGCGCCATAACGGCATTCGCCGTAATAGCGGCCCTCCCGCTCCTCGTGATGCTCCTGCTTGCGCTCGCCCTGGAGAATGAGGTGGCCCTTGCCCACCTCGACCTTGACGTCCTCAGGGGTCATCCCCGGAAGTTCGACGCGGACCACGAACCGGCCCTCGCGCTCGAACGCCTCGATCCGAGGCATCCACTCGGCGGGGACGGCCCGGCCCCGCGGCCCGACCCGTTCGTGGCCGCGCGCGAGGAGCCGCGGCCAGGGCCAGCCGGCTTCGAGCCCGAACTCCTCAAAGAATCGATCCATCTCGTCGGCGATCCGACCCATGAAGGTGAAGGGAGTCACAGGGGCCTTGTTCAGGGCCGCTGCCCCGGCGGATGGCTTCATCTCGGTCCCCTGCTCCGCGCTATTTGGACCCTTCACCCTGGGGGCTTCTTTGACCGCGCTCATGGCCAACTCCTCTCGCGATCTGAGGAACCACCCCGGCGATCCGCGCGGCCGAATCCGGCAGCGCCGCCGCGGGCGGGACGCCATCCGAGGCGTCAGGAACCGGCCGGGACGATCCCGGGCCGGTCGATCCCCCTCCATTCGAGGATCCCGGTCAGCCCGCGTCTCGCGGCGCGGGCCGGCCCGTACGACTCGCCGGGCGTCGACCGTAAAAGAAAAAAGCCCCGCCGGTGCGTCTCGCACCGCAGGGCCGCCCTAGCCGGTCGCCTTGATCGCCCGTCATGACCGATCAACAACTTCAATGTACCGCGCCGAAACCCAAGCTTCAAGACATCTCCTGATTCTTGCCAGATCTTAGAGATCTGGATTCACCTTTCTGTGGAGGCGTCCGCGGCTGGCGAAGGCCTGGACATCCTCAATGGCATGGCGGATCTGCTCGCGTCTCCAGTCGCTGGGGGCGCTGTCGAGCGTCCGGGCCAACCGCTCGGCGAGATGAAGGGCGGCGTGCTCAGCCGAATCGCCCTCGCCGTTGACCTCGGGAAAATTGCGGTGATGAACTGCTGTCGATGGCACGGTATGAATGGCGTGCCCTGCCGGCGTAACAACGACCTGCTCGATTCCGCGAGACATGGCCAACCCCCTTCCCTCGACAACGGGCTCCAGCACCCTCCCGGCGCATCAAAAAACCCCGACCACACGAGATGCGCATGGCGGGGCTACCATAGCCAGGGTGGGATCGCCCGTCGCAAGCGATTCCATACCTTTTTATCATACCGCGTCCGCCGCATACGACAAGTCCTCTCCGAAACCCCCGATGCTCCTTGAGACTCAAATCGAACGACGATGGCCCGAGATTTGCTTCAGGAGCTTTCGTCCACCATTCCAGGGTGATTCTGCCCCGCCGGGCGTTGCGAGGGCCCGGCGGCCCATCGAATATCGATCCGTTCCGATCGAGAACGAGGAGCGTCCATGAGCATCGCGACGGAGACGCGCGCGGGGTTGCGGACCACGCTGCGCGAACACTTCGGATTCCAGCAATTTCGTCCCGGTCAAGAGAAGGTCGTCCGCGCGGCGCTTTCGGGGAGAGATACCCTCGCGCTAATGCCCACCGGGTCGGGCAAAAGCCTCTGCTTCCAGCTTCCGGGGCTGGTCCTTGAAGGCTCGACGCTCGTGATCAGTCCTTTGATCGCGCTGATGAAGGACCAGACCGAGGCGCTCGCCGAGAAGGGCATTCGCGCCGTTGCCTTCAACAGCACCATGTCCTGGATGGTTTCTTTTTATCCGTCTTTAACGTGGCGTTTTCCCTTTTACCTAAGCTTTCTTACTACGATTGTAGCATGGTGTTTACGCTATTATATGATGGAAATGCCGTCAGTCAAACTTTCAAATGAAACAAAAATTTCGTTTTTGCAGCTCATTGCTGAATATAAAGTAGATTTTTTGCGTGTTATAATAG
>DAIDJI010000005.1:0-11613 GCA_027451455.1 Planctomycetales bacterium
ATATGCATCGCCGTGAACCTCGTCCGGCCCGCCGTCGCCAGCACCCTGGGAGAATCGTGACTCAACCCCTCCCTGGATACAACATGGTAGCCGCGGTATGTCGTCCCGTCAAAAACTTCATACCGGGGCAAATTCGGTTCGTGAAGCGGCGATCCCGGCCGGCTCATTCGACTACAATGGCGAGGTGGACTACCCGACGTTTGCCCGCGTTTGGCCCGACGGAGGACCATCCCTTGAAACTCGAATCACTGCGGAAAGAGTACGAGCGATTTCAACTCACCGAGGGAGAGGTCGACGCCGACCCCATCCGACAGTTTGGCGCCTGGTTTGAGCAGGCGATCCAGAGCGAGATCCCGGAGCCGCACGCGATGACCCTGGCGACGGCGACGCCCGATGGGCGGCCCTCGGCTCGGATCGTCCTGCTCCGGGGCTACGACGATCGAGGCTTCGGCTTCTTCACGAACTACGAGAGCCGCAAGGGGGAGGAGCTGGCCGTCAATCCCTGGGGGGCGCTTGTGTTCTACTGGCACGACCTGGAGCGTCAGGTCCGGATTGAGGGGCGGGTCGAGAAGGTCGATGCGGAGGAATCTGAGCAATACTTCCACACCCGACCCACAGCCTCCCGGATCGGTGCCCTGGCGTCGCCGCAAAGCCGGGTGATCGCGAGTCGCGATCTGCTGGAGTCGATCTTCCGCGAGTACGAGCTACGGCACTCCGACGGCGTGGTCCCGCGACCGGCCCACTGGGGCGGTTACCGGGTGATCCCCGACTCGATCGAGTTCTGGCAGGGGCGTCCGAGCCGGCTCCACGACCGGCTCCGATACACCCGGCTTCCCGAGGGCGGCTGGAAGCTGGAGCGCCTCGCCCCGTGATCGTTCCGGGATCTCAATCCTTCAATCTCTCGACTCCGGAATTTTGAATCTCGAATCCGGAATCGCGTCCCCCAGCGATCCGGACCGTTGTTCCGTTGCGAACATCTGACCGCGTGGCCGGACGGGCAGGGGGGCGCGCGGCAGGGCCCTCGAACTTTGCGGCCGGTTGAATCGGAGGCACTGGCCGTAAAAGCTATCGATGATGTGGCCTTCCTCGATGCTGTGGAAGGCGATCACCTCGATAATGTCCTCCCAGCTCAGACAGCGGATCTCGATCCGACGCCAGGTCGGTTCGAACCAGTGTCGAAACCAGTGGTCGCGCTCGCCGGCGTAGTCCTCGACCCGGCGACGGACTTTCCGGCGGATCGCCTCGGGATCAACGTCCCACTCAAAGATCCCGTCATCGAGCCTCGCCTGCGGGGCCAGAACATAGAAGCCCAGCGAATCGAGTTGTTCGGGGTCGAGGTCAGCGCGTCGGATGGCCTCGGCCATGCAGGCGACGCTTCTCGCCGCCTGGTCGTAATACGGGGCGTTCCGGACCCCGGCCGAGAGCCTCGCGAACAGCTTCGCCTCGATCACCACGAGCTGAAGAGCGCCCGGGGTGAGCGCCATGGCGGCCGTCCCGGGGTCTCCGATGGTGAAGTGGCCGAGGACGCCATCGGCGTGGGTACGGGCCTCGGCAAGCCGGTCGCCGCGGAACCGAGAGAGGAACGCCGAGGGCATCCAGGCCTGTGAGAACCAGCGCGCGCCCGGGCTCGGTGAAAGCGGATAGCGGTCGCCGCCGTGCCGGGCAAACCAGTCGAGAACGATCCGCAGAAGCCAGCCCTCGTTGTAGAGCTCGGCCGGCGGAAAGGCCGCGGTTCCAGCCTCGCACGCCTCCAGCATCGCTCGGATCCGCTCGACAATCATTGGCTGTTCCCGCCTCCGTACACCCGCTCCAAAAACTTCCCGCCACTTATTCTAACCGGACTCACAACCGTTGAAGAGGTGCACGAATGTGGGGGCCCAGACGAGGCGAGCCTGTCCCGCGGGGAAATCTCCCTCAGGTCGTCGGAGATGGGCAGACACGGGTGGAATTCGCCAATCACTTGTTGGATCATGAACCCCGGCGAGCCGGTCGCTCGCATACGATGGGATTTTGCAGAATCGAGGATAACGGCCGGCAGTTCCGCAAGATCCCGATTTCGATGCACCCCCACCCACAACGAGGTAAGCCACATGTACGAACTGGGCAAGCCCCAGTTCCCAGGCAGGACTCTTCCGACCCTCCTGTTCTTAAGGAATCCGAACACATGAAAAATTTCGAGGTTGTTTCTCGCCGCGCATCACTGGCGGCCCTGCTCTCGCTCGCCATCGCCGGCTGTGGGCCTCAGCAGGAGTCCGACTCCCTCCCACGGGTTTCCGTCTCCGGCAAGGTCACAATCGACGGCAAGCCGATGCCGGCCGGCAGCATCCAGTTCGATCCGACGTCCTCGACCGCAAGCGTCACCGCGGTCGGGGATGTTGTGGACGGCAAGTACACGATCGATCGAACGCAAGGTCCTATCCCGGGCCACTACCGCGTTCAGATCTCGGCGCAGACCCACCTCGAGATCAAACCCACAGAGGAGCCAGGGGGCCCGCCCCGACGCGCCAAGGAAACCATCCCCGCTCGCTACAACGTCAAGTCCGAGCTGGAACGCGACGTGAAAGCCGAGGGACCCAATGAGTTCGACTTCGATCTGAAATCGAAGTAAGTCCAGAGCCGGTCGGCTGGGATTCTTCGGAGCCGTTCTCGCGAGCCGTCGATCGGGCTCGCGAGGCGGCCAGGCCTGGCCGAATGCGAAATCACCCAGTCCGTTCTCCCGCCTTGCCTCGTCCCCGAGGGCTGGCAACGCGGCCGATCCGTGCCCTCGTTCACCAGGCGTTCACGTCTTCTGAAAGGCTTCCGACGAAGACGCGACGGCCCGGTATCCCTTCGACGATATCCTGAACGATGCAAGGCGGTCCCTGGAAAGCCCGACGGGCTTCCCCTCCGCCTGTTCGCGCGGACCGATCCCACCAGCGGCCGGTGAAGCGACGCCTGCGCCGCCGGCAATGTGGCCGGTCCCTTTCGGTCGCGGTATGATGGTCGGGTGCGCATCCAGTTATCGAGAGGGATGATCCGGCGGCATCGATCGGCATGATCGTCCGGACGTGCGGAATATCCGCGGGGAGACGTGGGCAATGGTTCGGGTGAAGTTGCCGGATGGATCGGTCAAGGAATACCACGACGGGGTCACCCCGCGCGAGGTCGCCGAGGGAATCGGCAAACGACTGGCCGACGCCGCCGTCGCCGCCGCCGCCGAGGGGCGAATCATCGACCTCGACCGCCCGATCGAGGACGGCCACGAAACGCCCGTCGAACTCCGCATTCTGACGTCGAAGGACCGAGAAGCGCTCGACGTCCTCCGGCACTCGACCGCCCACATCATGGCCCGCGCCATCATGCGCCTGTTCCCGGGCGTCCGGCTCGCCTTCGGCCCGACCACCGCCAACGGCTTCTATTACGACGTGGTCGTCCCCGGCCGGAACCTCTCCGAGGACGACTTCCCCGCGATCGAGGCCGAGATGGCCCGGATCACGAAGGACGCCGAGCCCTTCGAACGGTTCACCATGCCCGCGCCCGAGGCCCGCAAGTTCGTCGAGGACCTCGGCCAGTCGTTCAAGGTCGAGCACATCGACGACGAGCTGCACAAGTACGGCATCCTCAGCTTCTACCGGCAGGGCGAGTTCGTCGACCTCTGCCGGGGCCCGCACATCCCCAATGCGGGGAAGGTCGGCGCCTTCAAGCTGGTCTCCATCGCCGGCTCCTACTGGAAGGGCCGGACCGATCGCGATGTCCTCCAGCGCGTCTACGGCACCGCCTTCTTTGATAAGAAGGACCTCGAAGCCTACATCGCGCAGGTCGAGGAATCAAAGAAGCGCGACCACCGCCGGCTCGGCCGCGAGCTGAACCTCTTCACGATCTCGCAGATGGTCGGACCAGGTCTGATCCTCTGGATGCCGAAGGGCTCGGTCGTCCGTGGTCTCCTGGAATCGTTCATCAAGGAAGAACTGGTCAAGCGCGGCTATCAGCCGGTCTACACGCCGCACATCGGCAAGATCGAACTCTACCAGACGAGCGGTCACTATCCGTATTACAAGGATTCGCAGTTCCCGACACTCAAGATGCCGTCCGACTCGTCAGCCAAGGAGCTTCTCGACGGCCTGATCTCCGGCCAGATCGACGACGACGCCCAGCGCCTGCTTTTGACCAAGGCCGGCATCCCCGAGCGGCTCCCGCAGAAGGAAGGCGCACCGGCCCGATCTTACTTCGAGATGAACAACGCCGAGCGGATCGGATACCTGGAGCAAACCTGCGACTTCGAGGAGTATCTCCTCAAGCCGATGAACTGCCCACACCATATCCAGATCTACGCCGCCCAGCCGAGGAGCTATCGCGAGCTTCCCCTCCGCCTCGCTGAGTTCGGCACGGTCTACCGGTACGAACAGTCGGGCGAGCTCTCAGGTCTGACCCGCGTCCGCGGCTTCACCCAGGACGATGCCCACCTGTTCTGCACCCACGAGCAGGTCCGCGGCGAGTTCCGCTCGACGATGGAAATGACCCAGTTCTTCCTCGATTCCTGCCTCGGCCTCTCGGATTACCGCGTCCGACTCTCCAAGAGCGATCCCGACGATCCCAAGTACCAGGGCGCAGCCGGTGAGATCTGGCGACGCGCTGAGAACGATATCCGTTCGGTCCTCGAAGAAATGGCCCTCCCCTACGATGAGGCTCCCGGCGAGGCCGCCTTCTACGGCCCGAAGGCCGACTTCATCGTCCGGGATTGCATCGGCCGCCAGTGGCAACTCGGCACCGTGCAGCTCGATTACGTCCTGCCTGAGCGATTCGGGATCACGTATACCGGCCCCGACAACCAGCAGCACCGGCCGGTGATGATCCACCGGGCTCCGCTGGGAAGCATGGAACGGTTCATGGGCATCCTGATCGAACACTTCGCCGGAGCCTTCCCCCTCTGGCTGGCACCCGAGCAGGTTCGCGTCCTGCCGATCTCCGACAAGGCCGCCGAATACGCGAACCAGGTCCTCGCCCGGCTCCTCGCCGAGAACTTCCGGGCGACACTCGACACCCGCCCCGAGAAGATCGGCGCCAAGATCCGCGATGCCCAGCTCGAAAAGATCCCGGTCATGCTGGTCGTCGGTGCGAAGGAGGCCGAGACGCAGTCCGTCTCATTCCGAGACCGCCAGGCCGGCGACCTCGGCGCAATGCCCCTCGACCAGGCGATCGCCCGGTTGAAGACCGAGGCCGAGAGCCGGCGCGCCCCCACCGCCGCACCGCTCCCGGCCGCCGCAACCACCGAGGAGAAGGCCCAGGATCACACGTATTGAATCGAAAGGCCCATCCGAACCATGAGCCAGGCCGCCATTGATCCCCTGGCGATCCCGATCGGTTACGACGACATCCTCGCCGCCGCCGATCGGATCGCTCCCTGGATCCACCGGACGCCCGTCCTGACCTCGCGGACAATCGACGACCGCGCGGGGGGCCGCGTCTTCCTCAAGTGCGAGAACTTCCAGCGCGTCGGGGCGTTCAAGTTCCGGGGCGCTGTCAATGCGCTTTTGCAACTGGATGAGTCCGGACGGCGTACGGGCGTGGTGACCCACTCCTCCGGCAACCACGCCCAGGCCCTCGCCCTGGCGGGGAAGCTCCTCGGCGTCCCGGTGACCGTCGTGATGCCCCGAACCGCGCCAGCCGTGAAACGCCAGGCAACCGAGGGCTACGGCGCCCGGGTTGTCCCCTGCGAGCCGACCCTCGCGGCGCGCGAGGCGGCCGTCGCCGCCGAGATCGACCACCACGGCTTGACGCTCATTCATCCGTTCGACGACTGGAACGTGATCGCCGGCCAGGGAACGGCGGCCCTCGAACTTCTCGACCAGGCCGGGCCGCTCGACATGATCGTCGCCCCGGTGGGCGGCGGCGGACTGCTCTCTGGGACGGCAATCGCGACCCGGGGGAAATCGCCGAAATCAGAAATCGTCGGCGCCGAGCCCGAGCGGGCCGACGACGCCCGCCGCTCGCTCGAATCGGGGCGGATCGAGCCGTCGAACGACCCGCAGACGATCGCCGACGGCCTGCGAACCTCGCTCGGCCCCCGGCCGTTCGCGGTGATCTCGAAGCAGATCGACCGGATCGTCACCGCGACCGAGGCCGAGATCATCGACGCCATGCGGATGATCTGGGAGCGGGTCAAGATCGTGATGGAACCCTCGAGCGCTGTGGTCGTCGCACCGCTCTGGAACGGACAACTCGATGTGAGAGGGCGACGCGTCGGCGTGATTCTCAGCGGGGGGAATGTCGACCTGGAGCCGCTCTTCCGATCGCTGGAGGAGCGGTTTTTGTAATCGGGAGATAATCCGAACTCCTTCTCATCGGGGATAATTCTTATGAACGTCGAAGCGAATGAGCTGCCCCAGATTCCTCCCTCATCCGAAGGGGGATACGTGTTCAGGGCGGTCTCCAGGCCGATACAACCTCGCTCAAGGCCACCACTCGAACGACATGCCTCGGGGAATGACTTGCTCTTGCATCTCTCTCCAGAGGCTGTTGACGAGTTGAACGAGCTTCTGGACCTCACCGGGGACACCCCCGCCGAGCTTTTCCGCAAGGCTCTGGGCCTCTACAAGGTCACCCAGAAGGCGATTCATGAGGGAAAAGCCGTCGGGATAGCCGAGAGCCCTGAGTCGCTGGAATCGCATTTCGTCGGGATTTGAGGCCAGGACGACATGCCCAGAGCTCCGAAGGATTTCCCGGTCCCTCGATTCCCCGGGATGGATGTCAACGAGATCAATTACAGAAAGACCGAGGACGAGCAGGAGAAGGCCCTTCGCCTCCACAAGGAAAAACTCCTCTTTTATTTCAAGGAGTTGCCCGCATATGTCTTCGGGTTCGCCTTCCTTGGGGTCTCCGCGTTTTATTGCTACTGGGTCCTCTTCACTCCTTCGACCTCGCCGGAAGAGCGTCGATATGCCTGGTCGGCGCTCTCGGCGGTCCTGGGCGGGATCGTCGGGATCGTCTACGGACGTAGCACGAAGTAGAAGGTGACCAACGATCCGGCAGTCCGCTCCACGAGAGGGCATCCATGAGACGGGCACCATCCATCGCGATCGGCCTCGCCGCTGCTCTGATCCTCGGCGCGTCGATGGCCGTCGATGCCGACGCTGCGGAGGCCGGCGCAACCGTGCGCTCGCCTTCCTCGGAGACGCCCATTGCGGGGCCGGTCGCCGTCGCGGTGATTGCCCTCGTCGCGGTCACCGCGATGGTGATCCGGGGCCACGATGTGCGCCTGGTGCTGCTCGTCGGCGCCCTCCCCATCTTCCTCGCGACCCACGCGATGCCCGAGATGCTCGCCAAGATGGTCGCCGAGATGGCGAACCCCGCGACCGTTGTACCGATCGGAGCGGCCGTCGGATTTGCCTTCGTTCTGCGCGCGACGGGTTGCGATCGACATCTCGTCGAGGTGCTGATGGTCCCGATCCGGCACGTCCGCCCGCTTCTTGTTCCGGGTGGGATCGCGGCCGGCTACCTGATCAATACGACGATCGTCAGCCAGGCGGGGACGGCCTCCGTTCTCGGCCCGATCCTTCTCCCGCTCCTCCGCGCCGGCGGGCTCGATCCAGGACGCGCCGGGGCCGTCCTGCTGCTCGGCTCGTCGATGGGCGGCGAGCTGTTCAACCCCGGCGCCGTCGAGATGCGGAAGCTCGCCGACCTCACCGGCTATCAGGGAGCCGAACTGATCCGACGATCCGCCGGGCTGAACCTCCTGGCCTGCTCGGTCGCCCTGGCCACGTTTTGCATCCTCTCGGCCCTTCGGACCCGTCAGGAGAAATCGTCGCCCCCCGACCCGCCCGAGACTCCGGATCCGCCGTTCCGCCTGAACCTCTTCAAGGCGGTCGTCCCGATCCTGCCGCTCGCCATCCTGATGGGCGACTCACTGCTCGGAGGCTTCTCGCCCATTCATGGGCTGACGGGGCCGCCGCGGATCCTTGCCGCGATCCTCATCGGTGTCCTCGCGGCCGGCGCGGCTGACCCCGGCTCGATCCAAACGATTGCCCCGGCGTTCTTCGAAGGTGCTGGATATGCCTATCATCATGTGATCTCGCTGATCGTCGCCGCCTCGACGTTCGCCGAGGGAATCCGGATCAGTGGCCTGATCGCTCTGGCGATCCGGGCCATCTCCGGCTGGCCGGGCCTCGCGATGGTCGCCGCGATGGTGGGCCCCTGGTGCCTCGCCGTCATTGCCGGGACCGGTATTGCTCCCGCCGTCGCCGTGATGGAGTTCTTCGTTCCGGCTGCCGATCGGATGGGGCTCGATCCCGTCCGGCTCGGAACCGTCGCCTCGCTCAGCGCCCACTTCGGCAGGACCATGAGCCCGGCCGCCGCGGTGGTCATGCTCAGCTCGAGACTCGCCGGCGCCCGCCCAGCCGAGTTGATCCGATCCGTCGCGCCCCCGCTCCTCGCCGGAGGTGCGGCGATGATCGTGGCAGCTCTCTTTCGTATTCTGTGAACACCGATCAACCCGATCGATGGGAGGACCCCGTATCATGGCCGATAATCACGCCTTCGACGTCGTCAGCGAGATCAACCAGGTCGAGATGCATAACGCCGTCGATCAGGCCCAGCGCGAGCTTGCCGTCCGCTTCGACTTCAAGGGGACACACGCCTCGATCGAGTTCAAGAAGAAGGACAATACGATCACCCTCCTCGCCGACCACAAGGCCCAGCTCGACACCGTCCTCCAGATGCTCAAGGAGAAGATGGCAAAACGCGGAGTCCCGGTGAACGCCCTGATCCGAGGCAAGGTCGAGGACGCCACCCACGACACCGTGCGCGAGGTCGTCAAGCTTCACACCGGAATCGACATGGACGACGCCCGCCAGATGATCAAGGAGATCAAGCAGCTCAAGATCAAGGTTCAGGCCCAGATCATGGATAACAAGCTCCGCGTGACCGCCAAGAAGATTGACGACTTGCAGACCGTGATCGCCCACCTGAAGGCCAACGGCCCCGAATACCCTTTGCAGTTCGTCAACTTCACCTGATCGTCAAAACGTCGTCATCTCGCCGCGACACGGCGCACGCTCCGGTTTCCTGGTTGAAGGTTGCAGGCGTTCAGCCCGATCTAATAGGAGCCTGATCCGCGGACCGTGGACGGCCGCCCGGGTGTCATTGCCCGGGGTTCAACCTGGGATGAGGAGGTTGGGATGGGATTCTTGAGCGGACGCGTCACGTTCACGCGATATCGGGTCGGGGGCGATTCGCCGCTGCCGTTCGGCGATGAGATCCTTCAAATCATCGAGCCACACCTGATCGGACACCACGCCTCGGCGGAAACCGGCGACGGCGTGACCGTCGGCTGGGCCGGAGGCGACCACGTGCTCGACCTCTCGATTCACCTCGGCAAGAACGTCCTCGACGACGCCCTCCACCTCGCCATCCGGATCGACGCCGACAAGATCCCCGGCTCGCTGCTCCGCGCCTACACCCAGATGGAGATTGCCGCCCGGGCCCAGATGAACCCCAGCGGCTTCGCCACCAAGGCCCAGCGCGAGGAGGCCAAGGAGGCCGCCAAGGCCCGCGCCGCCGCCGAGGCCGCCGACGGCCGGTTCCGACGCCACAACCACTACCCGATCCTCTGGGACGGCCAGACCCAGACTCTCCTCGCCGGAACCACCAGCTCGAGCGTCCTGGAACGGTTGCAGATCCTCTTCCGCGAGACCTTCGACCGGACCCTCGAACCGATCACCGCCGGCTCGCTCGCCCGGACCCTCCCGCTCGCCTCGCCCAGCAACCCGGACGGCGATTCGTCCATCCTGAGCATGACCCCAATCGCGCTGAGAGCCGCCGAGGAAGCCCCCGGCGTCGCCTGGACCGGCGACGACCCAACCAGCCTCGATTACCTCGGCAACGAATTCCTCGTCTGGATCTGGCACGCCCTCCAGAACGATGGCGAGTCGATCCAGCTCTCCGACGGCTCGAGCGCCACGGTGATGCTCGCCAAAACGCTCACCCTCGATTGCCCCCGCGGCGAGACCGGCCGCGACCAGCTCACCGACGACGCCCCGACCCGGCTCCCCGAGGCCTTCCGCGCCCTCCAGGCCGGCAAGCTCCCTCGCAAGGCCGGAATGATCCTCGTCCGACACGGGGCCCAGTACGAGCTGACTCTCCAGGCCGAAACCCTCGCCATCACCGGCGCCGCCCTGCCGAAGCCCGACGACGACGGCCTCTCGAAGCTCGACCAGAAAATCGCCCGGATCGAGGCCCTCCGCCACCTGAACGAATCGCTCGACCTGCTCTTCCAGGCGTTCCTCCTCCGCCGGACCGGCCAGGGATGGAACGACGAACTCGGCCGAATCCGACGGTGGCTCCAGGCCGCCTGATCGATCCGACTCCGGCCAACTCGCGCGGCGGCGATTCGTCGGATTCCCTATAATCGGCAACGTGGATGATCCAATCGCAGACCCGGAATCCATCGATCGAGCGGGAGAGTCTTTGATGTTCAGGATGATTGCAACGGGCCTCGCGGGACTGGCCATGGCCGGGGCCTCGGCAACCGCGATGGCCCAGGCCCCGGCCACCAAGGGGGCACCCGACGCCGCCGCCGCCCCGAACCAGGGCTTCGCCGCCATGCCCGGCGCCAAGGACGTGCTCGGCACCGTGACCAGCCGTGGCCAGACGGACAAAATCACCAAGGCCGATCTCGTCAGCTTCCTCAGCCGGTATCCAGCCCCTCCCGCCGACGAGCGCGAACTGGCCTACAATCAGGCCATGGAGATGATCGCCGGAGCCCATCTCTTCCAGCATTACCTGATGTCGCAGCGGATCCAGGTCCCCGAGTCCAAGGTGGACGCCGATGTCGAGAACGCCCGCGCCCAGCTCAAGAAGCAGGGGCAGGACCTCGACACCATCCTCCAGCAGAATGGCTCCAGCGAGAAGGAAATGCGCAAGGAGATCGCCGATCGGGTACGCATGGACGAATTCATGCAGGCCAAGGCCACCGACGCCGCTCTCCGCCGCTTCCTGAATGAGAACCGCGACAAGTTCAGCGGCACCCAGGTCCGTGCCAGCCACATCCTCCTGAAGCTCGAACCGACCGCCTCCCGGGAGCAGAAGGAGAAGGTCAAAACGAAGATCGAGGAGATCCGCAAGGAGATCGTCGACGGCAAGATCACCTTCGCCGCGGCGGCCAACAAGTATTCCGAGGACCCCGCCAACGCCTCGGGCTCCGGCGGCGACCTCGACTACTTCCGGAACGACGGCAGCTTCGTCGAGGAGTTTACCGACGCCGCCTTCAAGCTGAAGAAGGGCGAGATCTCCGGGCCCGTCGAAACCCCCCTCGGCTACCACCTGATCTTCGTCACCGACCGGATCGAAGGGAAGTTCCCCGATTTCGAGGCAAACAAGGCCTACCTGACCCAGGCTTACCGCGCGGAGCTTCAGAAAGAGATCGTCAACGAGGAGCGGAAATCCGCGAAGATCGAGATCAAGCCGATGCCCAGGGACCTCTATCCCGCCACCGAACAGCCAGCCGCCGGCGCCGCGGCGACGGCCCCGGCGACGAGCACCCGGGGCCGGATCAAGTCGATCTGCTCGTGCAACCACGGGAGGCAGGTCTTCATCTCGTCCGGCGTCGGTTTGCGGTTGCCGAACGGCTGCCCGGGCGTG
>DAIDJI010000005.1:11623-26887 GCA_027451455.1 Planctomycetales bacterium
CAAACCGTAACGAGGGTCCGTCCCCCGCGATCAGAGGTCCGAGAGATCGAGCCCCCCCTGATCGCGGAGGGCACAGAATCGCCGGTAGGTCTCGGCAATCCCCTCGCGGAGCGGGGTCGTCGGGATCGGCCCGAGCGATCGCCTCAACCGGCTGTCGTCCAGATCCGCGGCGATGGGAAGCTGTCGATCCCCGTGAGTGACCAGCTCCCTCGCCTCGGGCGCGATATCCACCAGGGTCGAAACAAACGACTCGATCGTTTCGACGGCGCCGGAGATGTTGAAGGAGTCGGCCCCCTCAAAAGGCCGATCCAGTGCCAGGACAAAGGTATCCGCCACGTCGACCACGTACTGAAGGTCCTGCCGGCCACCGTAGCTGATCCGATAGGGACGCCCCACGCAGACCGACTTGATCGCCTTCGTCGGCTCGCTGGTCATCCCAAAATCGCGTCCGACGCCATAGACCGTCCACGGACGGAGACCAATGCTGGTAATCCCCTGATCCAGCCAGTAGACCCGGGCATTCAACTCGTTGCAAACCTTGAAGGCCCCGTAATGGGTCCGAGGGCTAAGCCGGACCTCGTCGCCGACCCGCCCCGCCGAAGGCTCGGCCGGCCCGTGGACCGCCGCCGAGCTCGCGTAGACGACCCGACGCACCAGATCCTTCCGAGCGGCCGCCGCCTCGAAAACGGCAAGCGTCCCGATCACGTTGATCCGGGCCCCCAGGATCGGATCCGCCCGACAGGTCGGCGCCTGGAGCCCGGCCAGATGGAGGATCTCCGTCGCACCAACCTGATCGACGGCCGCCCGCACGGCCTCCGGGTCGGAGACGTCCCCCGAGAGGAAGTGGACCCGCTTCATCTCCTCGCGATCGAGGAGGAGCTCCAGCCGGTGGGTGTCCTCGCGGATGTCGAGGATCCAGACCTCGCGCCCCGCATCGAGGAGTCGACGAGCGACCCAGGACCCGATGCAGCCATAACCACCCGTCATCAGTACGCGCATTTCCACCAGCCTTGCTCCCGAATCGCCGTAAGAACACCGCATTCCCACTCGTCGCGTTACTATGTCCAGGGGGCGACACCAACGCAAGCTTCGTGGTCGATCCCCCGGTTCGATGTCCGATCCATGAAGGGTGAGCTTGACAAGTTCACCGGTCGATCGTAAATCATAAGTTTGACCCACGACGATCGGGGCCTGCCGCGGGGGTAGGCCCTTCGACTTTTCGTCCGGGAGTCGTTCCTTCGAGGACCCCGCGTCCTCCAGGCCGCTCCCTGCGGGTCCTGTCCCATAATCTCGTCCCCGGGAGGACGCTATCGGACCGATCGAGAGGGGTTTGAGGGTCAACGAGCAGATCCGCATCTCCCCCGTGCGGGTCATCAATGCCGAGGGCGTGATGCTCGGCGTCATGCCGACGAGCAAAGCCCTGGAGGCCGCTCGGGAGACTGGGCTGGACTTGGTCGAGGTCGCCCCCAACGAGCGACCTCCGGTCTGCAAAATCATTGACTACGGTAAGTTCAAGTACACCCAGAAGAAGAAGCAGACCAAGCAGAAGCAGCACCAGGTCCACATCAAGGAGATCCGGGTCCGTCCCAAGACCGGCGACCACGACATCGAGGTGAAGGTCAAGCGGGCCAAGGAATTCCTCGAACACAAGGACAAGGTTCTTGTGAACGTCCTGTTCCGAGGCCGCGAACTGGCCCACATTGATGAAGGCCGAAGGGTCATGGAAGAGGTGCTGCAAGCACTCGACGAGGTGGGGAAGGTCGAAAAGAACCCGTCGATGGAAGGAAAACGCATGACTGCGATCGTGGCTCCACGTGCCTGAGCCAGCGACTCCATCCGCGACGTCCCGCCGTCGAGCCTTCCTGTTCGTCCGCGGTCACCCTGGCGGGATCGAGGGCGCCTGCCGTCCCTGCGGAGCCGGCCCCGCGATCGAAGGCCGGCCCGTGGTTCCAGACCGGGCAACCGCTGGACGTCCCTGCCGCTCCCCTGCTATACTTTGTGGCTCGCCCCGCCCTCGGGCCGTTGCGCCGGGTTGTTGCGGGCCACCAGCCATTTTTGGAAACGCCCCGACCGGGCTTTTGCCGCCGGGATCTTGTCGAGGAAGAGTCGAACAATGCCCAAGTTGAAAACCCACAAGGGGATGAAGAAGCGCTTCAAGGTGTCGGCCAACGGCAAGGTCTCGCACAAGCGCTGCGGTTCGTCCCACCTGATGAGCCACAAGAGCGGCAAGCAGGTCCGTCGATTGCGGAAGAAGTCGATCCTGAAGGTGACGGCCGAGGCGAAGCGAATCCGATTCGCCGTTCGCCAGCGGGAAAACACCAACCCCCAGGACGTCGAGGCCCACCAGTTGGCCACGCTCGCCGTGAAGGACCAGGCCCCGGCCGAGCCGGCTGGCGAGGCCGCCACCTCCTGACCGGCTCGTCCGGTTCCGGGATCGCGATCCCGTGGATTTGATGCAGAGACCCCCGGCGCCGGGATTGATCCCGGCGCGGTTGCGGGCGGGGGCCGGCGGTTGTGTCGGCCCGACTTTTTTCTGAAGGCGATCCGGTGCCGATCGAGCACCCCAGAGAGATTTAACGATGCGTTCCAAGAGCGGTGCGGCCCGCAATCAGCGTAAAAAGCGGATCTTCAAGCGATCAAAGGGCTTCGTGGGCGGCCGTCGTCGCCTGCTGAAGTCGGCCAAGGAGACCCTGCTCCGGGCCGGTATGTTCGCCTTCCGCGATCGTCGGGCCAAGAAGCGGGAGTTCCGCAAGCTGTTCATCGTCCGGGTCTCGGCCGCGGCCGAGATGCGCGGGCTGAAATACAGCCGGCTGATCCACGGCCTGAAGCTCGCTCAGATCGGGCTCGATCGCAAGAGCCTCTCGGAGCTGGCGATCCACGATTCGGAGGCGTTCGACGCGATCATCACCCGAGTGCGCGAGCACCTCGACCGGCACGACGCCGACGTCCGCGCCCGGCAATCGGCTCGGACCGCATGACCGCCGCCGACCCCCTCTCGACGGCCCTCGCCGAGCTCGACGCCCTGCGCGACGCGGGGCTTTCGGCGTTGGAGCTGGCGTCCACGCCGGAACGGGTCGAGGCGGCTCGGGTCGAGTTCCTTGGGCAGAAGAACGGTCGGGTCAAGTCGGCCCAAGAGCGGATCAAGACGCTCGACCCTTCCGCCCGAAAGGCCTACGGCCAGCGCTTCAACGCCGTGAAGGGTGACCTCGAATCGGCCTTCGAGGCCGCACGCCTCCGGGTCGAGCGGAAGACCGACGATCGGGGCCGGATCGACGTCACGCTCCCCGGCGTTCGTCCCAGGCTCGGCCATCGGCATCCCTTGACCCAGACGGCCGAGGAACTGATCGACCTCTTCGGCCGGATCGGTTTCGAGGTGGCGCGCGGGCCCGAGGTCGAGGACGTCCGCCATAACTTCGACGCCCTCAACATCCCCCCGAGCCATCCGGCCCGCGACCCGCTCGACAACTTCTATCTGGCGGTCGGCGAGCGAACCTCGGGCGAGGGCCCGATCGGCGGCGATGTCCCGATGCTTCGGAGTCAGACCAGCACGGTCCAGATCCGGGTGATGGAGGCGCAGAAGCCGCCGGTCCGGGTGATCGCGATCGGAAGGGTTTACCGGCCTGACACGGTCGACGCGACCCACTCGTTCATGTTCCACCAGGTCGAGGGACTGATGGTCGACCGCGGCGTGACGATGGCCGATTTGAAATCGGTCCTCCGCCTCTTCGCCCGGGCGTATCTGGGCCGGGACGTGACGATCCGGTTTCGGCCCTCCTTCTTCCCCTTCACCGAGCCGAGTGTGGAGGTCGATATGCTCTGGCACGGCGGCCACCGTTGGGTTGAAATGGGTGGGGCGGGGATGGTCGATCCCAATGTCCTTCGGGCGGTCGGCTACGACCCCGAGGAGGTCACGGGGTTCGCCTTCGGTCTCGGCATCGAGCGGCTTTGCATGAGGCGGCACGCGATCGACGACATCCGCCTGCTCTATCAAAACGATGTCCGATTTCTCCGGCAGTTCTGAATCCCAGGGCGCGGGCCCCGGTGGCTTCGGGATGTCTCGACCGTCCGGGCGCCAGGGGTGACCCGGGCCTCCGACCCGCTCGCCGTTGGCACGTTACCACGATCTTTTCGTTCTCAGGCCGAGGTCCCCACGCATGGACACCGATCCGGGCAAGGTGATCGTGACGATCGGCGAGGGCTCATCAACGGCGCGGGTACATCACCGCGACTTCCCCGAGATCCGGGCCGAGGGTCCGTCGCCGAAGCAGGCGGCCTCGCTGCTGGTCCACCAGCTCACGAGGGCGCTCGACTCGGCCCTGATCGACTGGCGGCGCGATCGCGTGAACCTCGCCATCGCCGACGTTCAGGCGTTCGTCGACCAGGAGAAATGATCCGTCCGGCCGTCCTGGGAGCCCGCCCGCTCGATGTCGACGACGACCACCGCTGATACTGGCGACCCGACACCCGCGACCTCGGGGCTATTGCGCGACCTCGGCCCGCTCGACGCCACCATGATTGTGATGGGGGCGATGATCGGCTCGGGCATTTTCATCACCTCGGCGGAGTCGGCCCGGATGGTCGGCTCGCCGGGGTGGCTGCTGGTCGCCTGGGCCCTGGCCGGACTGATGACCATCGCCGGCGCCGTCTCCGCCGCTGAGATCGCCGCGATGATGCCCCGGGCCGGCGGGCAATACGTCTTCCTCCGCGAGGCGTACAGCCCCATGTTTGGCTTCCTCTTCGGCTGGGCGATGTTCCTGGTCGTCCAGACCGGAACGATCGCCGCGGTCGCCGTCGCGTTTGCCAAGTTCCTCGGCGTCTTCTGGCCCTCGATCTCGGCGACCTCTTACCTCATCGAGCCCATCCAGTTTCAGGGCTTTGGCGCCAGCCTGTCGACCCAGCAGTTCGTCGGACTGGTCCTGATCGCCGGACTGACCGCCGTGAACATGCTCGGCCTCCGGCTCGGCAAGTGGATTCAAAACTCGTTCACCTTCACAAAGACCGCCGCTTTGCTCGGACTGATCGTCCTGGGGCTGGCGATCGGCTGGAACACCGAGGCCGCGGCCTGGACCTCGTCGTGGTGGGACTCCTCGGCCAATGGCTGGGACCCCTCGAAGGCGATCCGCGATCAGCCGCTCTCCGGTCCGCTGGCGATGCCGATGCTTCTGGGCCTGGCGCTGATTGGACCGCTCTTTTCGCAGTCGGCCTGGAACAACGTCACCTTCACCGGCGCCGAGACCCGCGACCCGGGCCGATCGCTCCCAATCGCGCTGATCGTCGGCTGTTCGGTGGTGGTCGTGCTCTACCTGCTGGCGAACGTCGCCTACATCGTGACGCTCCCGTTCGGGACGATCCAGCACGCCCCCGAGGAGCGGGTCGGCACGGCGGCCCTCCAGGCGATTCTCGGCCCGGTGGGCGCCCGAGTGATGGCCGGCGCGATTCTGATCTCGACGTTCGGCTGCGTTAACGGTCTGATCCTCGCCGGGGCCCGGATCTACTACGCGATGGCTCGCGACGGCCTGTTTTTCCGGGCGGTCGCCCGCACGAACCGGTTCCGCGTCCCGGCCGTCGCGCTGCTGGCCCAGGGGCTCTGGGCCTCCCTGCTCGTCCTCCCGGTAACGTTCTCCGACGACGGCCAGGGCGGGATGAAACCGGGCAACCTCTACGGCGAGCTGCTCGAATACGTGATCCCGGTCGACGTGACCTTCTACGCCCTGATGGTCGGCGGAGTGGTCGCGATGCGAAGGAGGGCGCCCTTGATGGAACGTCCCTATCGAACCATCGCGTATCCACTGCCGATCCTCGTCTACATCGGGATCGCGGTCCTCCTCGTCGTGGATTTCGTGTATCTGAAAACCGGGACGTCCGGGAAGGGCTTCCTGATCGTTCTTGCCGGGATTCCCGTGTATCTGGCCTGGTCGCGCACCGCCCAGGCGCGGTCCTCGGCTTCCTGATCCCGCCCCCCATCGCGCCGAGCATTCCCCGATGATCGTGAGCTGGAACTGGCTGACCGATTACCTCCGCCTCGATATCTCGGTCGAGGCGCTCACCGAGCGCCTGACGCTCTCCGGGCTCAACCTGGAGGACTTCACCGACGTCGGCGGCGACATCGCCATCGACCTTGAGGTCACAAGCAATCGCGCCGATTGCCTCGGCCACATCGGGATTGCGCGGGAGGTCTCGGTCCTGTTCGAGAAGAAGCTCTGCGTTCCGGTCCCGCAGCCGCCGACCTCGGGGCCGCCGGTCGAGTCGATGACCGGCGTCTCGATCGAGGAGCCGACTCTCTGTTCACGGTTCACGGCCAGGGTGGTCAGCGGGGTGAAGGTCGGCCCGAGCCCCTGGTGGATGCGGAAGCGGCTGGAGACCATCGGCGTCCGTCCGATCTCCAACATCGTCGACGTGACGAACTACGTGATGTTCGAGTGCGGCCAGCCGCTGCACGCCTACGACCTCGACCGCCTCAAGGAACACCGGCTGGTCGTTCGGCGGGCACGGCCGGGCGAGCGGCTCACCGCGATCAACAACAAGGTCTACGACCTGACCCCGCAAATGCTCGCGATCGCCGACGCCGATCGTCCGGTCGGCCTCGCCGGCGTGATGGGCGGTCTCGACACCGAGATCAGCCCGGAAACGTCGAACGTCCTGATCGAGTCAGCGCGGTTCGATCCGATCTCGGTCCGCCGGACGTCTCGGGCACTGGCGCTCTTCAGCCCGTCGAGCTTCCGGTTCGAGCGGCCGATCGACCCCGAGGCCACCGAGTGGGCGAGCCGCCGTTGCGCCGAGCTGATCCTTCAGGTTGCCGGAGGGACCCTCCACCCGGGCCTGATCGACGTCGGCGGCCATCGTTCCGATCGCCCGGCGATCACGCTTCGGCTCGGCCAGATCGCCCGGATCCTCGGAATCGAGATCGACCGAGCGACAGTCGCCCGGATCCTCTCTGCGCTCGGGCTGGAGCCGGCCGGCGAGGAGGCCTCGTCGCTGACCTTCCGCCCGCCGAGCTGGCGAAGCGACCTGGAGCGCGAGATCGACCTCATCGAGGAAGTCGCCCGCATCCATGGCTACGATCACATCCCCGAGGACCGCGCGGTCCCGCTTTCGAGCACGTCGAAAGGCCATCGCGAGCGGGTCGAGGGCGTGATCCGCGAGACGATGATCGGCGCAGGGCTCGACGAGGCCGCGACCTTCAGCCTGGTCGAGGAGCGGCTCGCCTCGGCGATCGGCCCGGGGCCATCGATCCCGCCGCTCCGCGTCGAGCATTCAAGCCGGCGCCGGGAGAGTGCGCTCCGGCAAAGCCTCGTCCCAAGCCTGCTGGCCGCCCGCCAGCACAACGAGGCCCACGGGCAATTCGACGCCGATCTCTTCGAGATCGCCAACACCTACGCTCCAAGATCCGAAGGCGTCCTCCCCGACGAGCGGACCCGCCTGGCCCTCGTCGCCAGCCGCGACTTCCGCGGCCTCAAGGGAATCGTCGAGACGCTCCTGGATCGGCTCCACATCGAGAAGCCCCTCACGGCCCTCCCCGTCGAGGTTCCCATGCTCGCGCCCGGCCGTGCCGCCGAGCTTCGGCTGGGCGATGCCATTCTCGGCTACATCGGCGAACTCGACCCGGCCCGGCTCGAATCCCTGGAACTTCGCGACTCCTGCGCGGCGACCGAGCTGGAACTGGATGTCCTTTTAAGAGAGGCGGTGCTGGTCGCCCAGAATCGGCCGATGCCACCGTTCCCCGGCGTGGTTCGCGACCTTTCGCTGGTCGTGGCGCGCGATTTGCCCTGGGGGAAGCTGGAAGACGTGGTCAGGGCCGCCGCCGGTCCGAAGCTGGAAGCCGTTCACTACCTCGACACGTTCGAGGGCGGGAACCTGCCGGAAGGGACACAGAGCCTCCACTTCGGGATGACGTTCCGCCACCCGGAGCGGACGCTCACCGGCGAGGAGGTCGAGGCGGCGGTAAAGGCGGTCGTCGCGGCCTCCGAGCAGCAACTCGGAGCAAGGCTGCGGAGCTAGACCAGTCCAGGCCCGAGGAAGGCCGTTCGTGAACCCGCTGAAGCAATGGCGATACTGGCTGCTGGTCGTGCTTTTGCTCGGCCCAATCCTCGCCTACATGGGGCTGGGGATGCTCTGGCTCTGGGAACGGGGCTGGATCATTCTCGGCGTCGCCACCACGATCTGGGTGATCGCGGGCATCCTGTTCTCCATCCTCGCCGCCCGATGGACCAGGCGAGGGCATCCCGTCCTTCCCCCGCTCGACTGGGAATCGCCCCAGACCTTCGGCCCTCTCGATCGCGACGCCTGGAAAATCGTCCAGGACTTCGCCGACGAGGGCGAGCAACTCCCCTTCGAATCGCTCCTCGAGGTCGACACCTACCTGAACGCGGGGAAGGATCTGCTCCGGCGACTCGCCGTCCACTATCACCCGATGACGAGTAACCCGATCGACGACGTCCCGCTCCTCGAACTGCTCACTGCGCTCGACCTGGCGACCGAGGATCTCTCGCGGCTCTGCCGACAGGTCCCCGGCGGCGACCTTGTCACGCTCTCCCACTGGCGGACCGCCGTGCAGGTTGCCGGCTACATCTCGCGGGCGAATGACCTCTACTCCTACGTCCTGCCGTTCCTCAGCCCGGTCGGAGGTCTGGCGCGGTGGGGGAGCCGCGAGTGGATCGTCAAGCCGGCCTGGAAGAACATGCAGCAAAATATGCTCCGGTGGTTCTACCAGGCGTATGTCAATCGGCTGGGAACGCACCTGGTTGAGCTGCTGAGCGGTCGCCTGGCGATCGGTGCCGACAACTACCGACGACTCACCCGCCGCCCGCACCTCAGCGCGGTCCCAATCGTCGAGGACATCCCGCCGTTGCGGATCGCCGTGGCGGGAACCACTGGTTCGGGCAAGGGCCGGTTGATCGAGGCTCTTCGCGAGGCGAGCCGGGGCGACCTGACCCTGCTCAAGGCAAGGCTTTCCACGCTCGCGATCGATCCGACGATGATCGACCGGCTCCGCGAGGCAACCTGGATCGAGATCCCCGACTATCCCGACTGGGAAGGCGAACCGCATCGTCGCCAACGGTCAAGGGTCCAGGCGGCGGTCGAGGCGTCGGTCGGGACCGACTTGCAGATCCTCGTGGTCGACGCCAGACGTCAGGACAATCGGGCCGACGTTACGTTTGCGCAGGCGTGGGACCGATGGTTCGTCGAGCATCCCCGGAACGAGGTCCCGCCGGCGCTGGTGGTGTTGACGAACGTCGAGGGCCCCGAGTTCGGCATCGGCTGGAACCCGCCCTATGACTGGACGGCCGGTCAAGGGGCGCGCGAGGTCGCGGTGAGAGCGCGGATCGAGGCTTTTCGGCCGGGTCTGCCGCCCTCGTTTGCCGACGTGCTGGCCGTCGGCCTGACGTCCGACCACCCCTTCGGCGTGGCCGAGCAGCTCCTCCCCGCGATCGCGACCCGGCTGCACAAGGCGGAGCGGACCGCCCTGATCCGCCGGCTGCACGAGATCGGCGGGCGTTCGAAGGTCGGCCGGCTGGTCGAGCAGCTCGGATCTCAGGGGAAGTCGATCTGGGGAAACCTCCGGTCGCGAGGAAAGGGACAGGAGTCGAAATCGCCGACGTCCTGAGATCGACGGATGCTGGCGAGACCGTCTGCCTCCTGGGATACTGGTTCGCCGAAGGAGATTTCCCATGAGCGAGCCATCGACGATCGAGAAGACGCCTGAATCGGATGCGATGCCGGCCACCCGGCCCTTGAAGGCCCTTTTGGCGGCAGGGCTCCTGGCGGGCCTGATCGCCTGGCTCGGCGGCGAGGCGTCCCGCGATCTGTTCCAGCCGCGCAAGCGTCCCGTCAACGCCAAGGGGATCACCTTGCTGGTCGCCTCGCCCCGGCAGCAGGAAGTCGCCGAGGAGCGGAACGCCGGGCTCGCGTTCGTCTGGCTCGGCGCCGCTCTCGGCGGGTGCCTCGGCCTGGCAGGCGGCCTGGTGCGTCACGATCGACGATCGGCGCTCCGGGCGTCGGGGTTCGGACTGGTGGCGGGGACCGTCGCCTGTGCGGCTGTCTCACTGGCACTCCTGCCGCTCTACTCGTCGTATCGCCGGGGCCATCCCGACGAGGCCGCGCGCGACGTGATGTATCCCCTGCTGGTGCATGCCGGAATCTGGTCGGTCGCCGGCGCCGCCGGCGGGGCGGCGTTCACGCTCGGGCTCGGTCGCCGAAAGGGCATCGCCCAGGCCGCGCTCGGAGGGCTCGTCGGTGCGATCGCGGGAACGATCGCTTATGAGCTGATCGGCGTCGTCGCCTTCCCAAACGCCGCCACCACGCAATTCGTCTCCTCAACCTGGCCGACCCGGCTGATGGCCCGGGGCGCAGTCGCCCTCCTGGCGGCACTCGGAATCGCCGAGGCGATGAAGCCGCCCCGCGCACCTGCTCAGCGGGGCTCCACAATCTCGTAGGACCGATCCGTCGCCAGGTGCTCGCGTCTCGTGATCGCGCCCGACGGCCAGCGGACCTCCAGCCGATCGACCTCGGCGGCCTCGCCCAGCCCGACGAGCAGCCTCGGGTCGTTCGTCGACTGCATGCTGCTCCCGCCCTTCCGATGCCGGACGATCGTCCGGCCCCCCGCCGTGACGCGGACCACCGCGCCGATCGCGTCGCGATTGCTCCGGGTCCCGACCAGCTTCAAGCGGATCCAGCGCCCGGCGCGCGGGGTCTCGTTCCGGAGGATCGCCGGCGGGCGGTCCATGTGGCTCACGACGATATCGATGTCACCGTCATCGTCGATGTCGCCGAACGCAGCGCCCCGGCCGACGTGCCGCTCGACGAAATACGGGCCGACGTCCCGGGTCGACAGCTCGAACCGCCGGCTGGTCCCAGCCGGGACGTTCCGATAGAGCAGGGGAGGCTCATCGTAGGTGAGCGTCGGCGCGAGGTCCTTGCGGTTGTCGTCGATGTGGCCGTTGGCGATGAAGGCATCGGGCCAGCCGTCGGAGTCGAGGTCAACAAGCCCACAACCCCAGCCGACCCACGGCTTGCTATCGACGACAAGCCCCGCGCCGGCCGACGACTCGACGAAGGACGCCGAGGGAACGCCGACAGAGACTCCCGTCCGCTCGGCCGAGACATTGCGGTAGTAGGCGATGTGCTCGTTCTGGAAGTTCGTGACCAGTAGCTCGGGGAGGCCGTCGCCGTCGCAGTCCTCGGCGTCAACCCCCATGCTCGACTGCGCGATGCCTCGGTCGTCGAAGGCCGCGCCCGATTCCTCGGTGGCGTCCTCAAAGGTTCCGTCACCCCGGTTCAGGAAGAGGAAATTGGGGTCCAGGTCGTTGGCGACGTAGAGATCAACGCGCCCGTCGCCGTTGAGATCGGCCGCGACGACGCCGAAGCCGTGGCCATCGCTCCGTCCGACGCCCGCCGCCTCGGTCACGTCGGTCAAGGTCCCGTCGCCGTTATTCCGGTAGAGGAAATGGCGGGTCGTCTTCACCTCGAACGGCGAGCAGAACAGCGGGATCGCCTCGGTCCCACATCGGTGAGCGTCGCGGGGATACTGCCAGTCGCCATAGTTCGCCACGTAGAGGTCCAGGTCGCCGTCATTGTCGAAATCGAGCATTGCCCCGCCCGACGACCAGCCGGGCCGGTCAATCCCCGCGGAATGGCTGATGTCGCGGAAGGTGCCGTCGCCGTTGTTCCGGTACAGGACGTTCGGGCCGAAGTTGCACAGAAAGACGTCAACATCCCCGTCGTTGTCGATGTCCCCGGCGATGATCCCGTGGCAAAATCCGGCGAAGCCCAGCCCCGACCGCGCGGTGGCGTCCTCAAACCGACCGCCCCCCAGGTTGCGGTAGAGGCGGTTCGTCGGGGCGCTCGTCGAGGGAGTGATCGGCAGGGTGGTGCAGGTGGCGAAGTAGAGATCGAGCCGGCCGTCCCTGTCGAAGTCGAGAATCGCGACGCCCGAGCCGAACCCGGTCGGATAAAGCTTCCGACGGTCCAGACCCGAGACGTGGACAAAATCGACCCCGCTCCCCTCCCGAATGTCGACGAGCCGGAACGGGCTCGGGTCCTTCGAGAGACTGGACGACGTATCGGCATAGGCCATAAAGGCCGCGCGAGCGGAAAGACCGGATCGCTCCCGGTCCGCCAGGACCGCGGCGCGTGGATCATCGGTCCGAACGGCCGGCGCGGAGGCCGGGACCGGATCCTCGGCCGGGTCCGGATCGCAGCCGATCAGGACCAGGCCGAGCCAGGCGAGCCCAATTCGGCGGGGCCGGAGCCTCTCCGTCGGGCGTAGCGGAATCATCCGGCGCGACCGCCAGGCAATTGCCCGGGCGGCTTCTGGCCCGGCTTCCAGAGCGGCCGGCCGTTCTTGTCGAGCATTTTCTTGTACTTCTCGTCCACCTTCAGGCGCTTGTTCGGGCCGGCCTCGGCCGCATTGCTCGGATTCGCCGGTGGAGGTGTCTCCGAATGATTGCAGCCGGGTAGAACGAGGAGCGAGGCGGCGATCGCAATCGCCACGCGAGAAATCCAGCTCAAGGAATCCTCCGGGTCTTCAGGAATCCGTCATCGGTTACAGGCCAGCGACCGTTTCTCAATACTGGTCGGAACTCACCACCTCGCCGCCGTTGCGGGTGCCGAGGGCCCACCACGTCTGATAGCTGACCGTATCCTTGAGGAACTTGACCGAGCCGTCGCCAAACGCGACATTCACACCGCCAGGGTGGTTGCTGCACGCCGTGCTCGCACCAACCCAGCCGCCGCCCGAGCCATCCGAGGTGAAGTTCCCCTGCGCTCCGAAGAATCCGCTCTCGGCCCCCGTGCAGGTCAGGGTGTTCGGCGTCATGAAGTGGCTGTACGAGACGTCGACCGTGTCGAATCCCTGCGTGAAGAGCCAGTTGGCGCCGGCGCTGGCGTCGGCCGACGGCTCGGTCCCGTTCGGCAGGCTCTTGCATCCCGAGATCAGGCTCATTGCCACCGCGATTCCCGCAGCGCCCATGTCGGGCTTGGGGGCCACGGAATTGACCTGGTAAATCGCCCGCTTCGCGAAGGGCGAGCCGATCGTCGCCTGGCTCGTCGCCGCGTTGTCCACCAGGGCGCCCGCGTAGCCGAGCAGGTGCTCGCTAAACATCGCCGTGTTGCTCGTCCCGTCCGTCACCGAGGCGATCGTGACCGGTCCCTGGTTCGGGCTGCTGACGAAGAAATCCCCTCGCGGCGGGACGATGATCCCCGTGCACGACCGAATCGATCCCGGTCCGCCGTAGTTACCGGCGTAGTTCGTCGTTCCCCACGAGCCGCCGAACGAGGGAGTATGCGTCAAACTCTCCGACGGGCATGCCAGGCTGTTCATGTTGATCAGCCCGGCCGTCGAGTTCGCCGCCCCGCCCGGCGACGTCGAGCTAATGAATCCCAGCTCGAGCATCGGCAGATTGAAGTTGATCGCGTTGTAAACCTGCGTTTGCTCAAACTGGGGCAAAATCGCCGCAACCCACGACGGCTCCCACGACCACTGGTTGGTGTTCTGAACCGACTGGCACGGATACACATTGTTGACCGAAATGTAATTGTGCGCCGCCAGTCCAAGCTGCTTCAGATTGTTCACGCACTGGGCCCGACGGGCCGCCTCCCGCGCCGCTTGCACCGCCGGGAGTAAGAGCGCGATCAGAACCGCGATGATCGCAATGACGACCAGCAGCTCGATCAACGTAAATCCACGGCGTTTACTCGATACGTTCATCACGCACCTCTGCGTTGCGGCAGGCCAGGGGCCCCCTTGACCAATGCACAAACTTTCTCGATCGGGCCCAGCAGGACCAATTCGTGCGAGTTGCACGCCCGCACGATGCCTGTTGTTCCATCACGACCACATACGAATGAAGAGCACGCGGCGCAAGGTCGTTGATCGACCCGGCCGTTCTACCACTATTGTAAGTTTTATTTTTCTGGACGCGAAGGGATGTTTTACGGGATTCCTGGGTCCCGCGTGGTCGCACGCAGTTCCTGGTGAGGGGTGGCCGGACGAATCGGCGGGGCATCCCGTACGCGGATCTCATCGCGGTCCTCGGTGATCTCGATCGAGGCGTTCGCGTCGACCTCGCGGAAGACCTGCCGCGATCGGGAGGTCGGCCACTGGATTTCCAGCGACCGGACCTTCTTCGCGGACCCCAGGCCGATGGTACAGGCGAGCGGGTTGCCGCCGAAGCTGGACGTGGTGCCGACGGTCCGGTATCGCGAGACGATCGTGCCGTCGGGGCCGGGGAGATCGACCCGGATCCGGGCGCCGATGGCCGAGCGATTGGTCCGGGTCCCGACAAGCCGGATGGTCAGCCAGTGATTCCCGTTTCCCGGGTTCTCGAAGAGAACGTTGTGGGCCCGGTCGCCGGGCACGGCGCCGCCGGCCTCGACGAAGATATCCTGGTCGCCGTCGCGGTCCCAGTCAGCGATCGCAACGCCGTGTCCCTTCTGGAGGTGGCCGGTCCCGGTCACCCCGGTGATGTCCTCGAACCGGCGGCCCTCGGCATTTCGGAAGAGGCGATTGGGCATCAGGTAGGCAAACGAGGGCCTGCCGGTCGCAAGGTAGATGTCGAGGAAGCCATCGTTGTCGATGTCCCCGAAGTTGGAGCCCATCGGCAGAACGACGCGATCCAGGCCGACCTCGGCCGTGACATCCTGAAACGGGTCCATCCCGCCGGTGTTCCGATAGAGCCGGGGGCGATCGCCGGTCGTCGGCTGGCCGAGCTGGTCGCGGATCGCCTCGGAGAGTGTCGCTCGATTGGGGTTGATCCAGAGGTCGAGCCGGCCGTCGTTGTCGTAGTCCCAGAACCAGCAGGCGAAGGCAAAACTCGGCTCGGTCACGCGAAGTATCGGCGCCAGGTCTTCAAAGGTGCCGTCGCCTCGGTTGTGATAGAGCCGCCCGGGCTGGCCGAGATTGGCAACGTAGAGGTCCGGGTACCCGTCGTCGTCGTAGTCGCCCCAGGCAACGCCCTTGCCGTATCGGTCGTTGGCGACGCCCGCCCGGGCCGCCACTTCCTCGAAGGTGCCGTTGCCTCGGTTGTGGTAGAGCCGTCCCCGGTTGCGCGCGTCGGGACGGGTGAGGTCGAGCTCGCCAGCGACGTAGAGATCGAGCCGGCCGTCGTTGTCGTAGTCGGCCCAGGCCGCGGCCTGCGAGGCGATCGGCTCGCCGAGTCCCGCAGCGGTTGTATCGATGCCGAAGACCCGCATGTGTACGAGTCTAACGCGTGGGAACTGTCTCACAGCGATGGCAGCGCGGTGCAGCATCTAACTCGCAACTCGCGG